>NZ_JAVKEA010000041.1:0-25486 GCF_040221695.1 Coleofasciculus sp. E2-BRE-01
GCGAGAAGCAAGCTACGTCATTTTTCCTTAATTAAGGGACGGTGAATTAAACTTCAAAATTGAACATTAAACATTCATAATTCAATGGCATATCAATCTATCGAGAATTACGGCATTATCGGCAATATGCACACCACAGCCTTAGTTGGCTTAGGAGGTTCAATTGACTGGTTTTGCTTTCCTCGACACGATTCTCCGAGTGTTTTTGCCGCGTTACTGGATGCTGAGAAAGGGGGTCATTTTAAGATTGCTCCCTGTGTGGATGGCGTCACTCATAAACAGTTATATTGGCCCGAAACGAATGTGTTGGTGACTCGCTTCCTGGCGTCTTGTGGGGTAGGTGAGATTATTGATTTTATGCCTGTGGGTATGCCAGTGAATCAGCAAGGGTATCACTGGTTAGTGCGACAAGTGAGAGTCGTTCGCTGCAAGATGAAGTTTCGCTTAGAGTGCTATCCTGCGTTTAATTATGCCCGCGATCGCCACGAGACGATTCTCTCATCCACGGGGGCGTGTTTTAAGTCGCCGTCTCTGAGTTTGGGATTGGTGACGGATGTTCCCTTAAAACAAAATGAATGCGGTGTTTTCACCGAATTTACCTTAGAGTCTGGACAAACCGCCGTTTTTGTGCTGCAAGAAACTGACCAGGATGGAGGTTGTAGTTTGCCCCTGCGCCATCAAGAAGCGATTCAACTCTTTGACGATACGGTGGCGTATTGGCGACGCTGGATTGGCAAATGTACTTATGATGGTCGATGGCGCGAGACGGTGGAACGTTCAGCCCTGGCGTTAAAGTTACTCACCTACGAACCCACGGGAGCAATTATAGCCGCGCCGACTTGCAGCTTGCCAGAAATGATTGGGGGTTCCCGAAATTGGGATTATCGCTATACCTGGATTCGAGATGCATCCTTTACCCTGTATGCCTTACTCCGTATCGGGTTTACCGAGGAAGCTGCCCAGTTCATGCTGTTCTTGGAAAATCGCTGTCAGGAGTTGGATTCCGATGATCCGTTGCAGATTATGTATGGTATTGATGGCTATCATGATCTCGATGAAGAAATTCTGGATCATCTTGAGGGGTATAAGGGATCTTACCCGGTTCGGATTGGCAATGGGGCTTATAAGCAGTTACAGCTTGATATTTATGGTGAGTTAATGGACTCGGTGTATTTGTTCAACAAATATGGCACGCCGATTTCCTATGACTTGTGGCTATCCCTACGGCGGTTACTGAATTGGGTTTGCGATAATTGGCAACGCCAAGATGAAGGAATCTGGGAAACACGCGGGGGACGTAAAGACTTTATTTATTCTAATCTCATGTGTTGGGTTGCACTTGATCGTGGTTTGCGTTTGGCTCAAAAGCGTTCATTGCCAGCAGATCACCAGCGATGGCTTAAGGAACGCGATCGCATCTATGAAGAAATTATGACAAAGGGATGGAGTGAGGAGCGTCAAGCTTTTGTTCAATATTACGGTAGCACGTCCCTAGATGCCAGTAATCTGATTATGCCCTTAATTTTCTTCATGTCTCCCACAGATCCTCGCATGTTGAAAACCCTGGATGCGATTAATTCCCCGCCAGAACTAGGGGGACTGGTTTCCGATAGTTTAGTGTATCGGTATAATCCCGAAGAAGCACCGGATGGTATTTCCGGGACAGAAGGAACGTTTAATCTCTGTACATTCTGGCTCGTTGAGGCGTTGACAAGGGCGGGAAAAGTAGACACTAAGCGACTTGATCGCGCTCGACTGATTTTTGAGCAGATGCTTAGTTATGCCAACCATTTAGGATTGTATGCCGAGGAAACGGGTTCAAGTGGTGAAGCCTTGGGTAATTTTCCCCAGGCGTTTACCCATGTGTCTTTAATCAGTGCGGCGTGGAATCTGAATCGGGCGATCGATCGAGCATAATTTCTAGCGTATCAGTAAGCTAAAATTGTGGATTAGATTTGACCATTGAATTGGGCGCAAGTCTTTGCGCCCCTACGGTTTCGGGTCTCCCATTCTAATTCATCAAATAAGGTGTGCCACGCCAGTAGGTTGGGTTGACGCCAGGAAACAAAGATATCGATGCTAGAACTTTTGAAAAACAGTAGCACAATAATCAATGACGTGATCGCTCCTACCTTACCTAACGCAGAAAACTCTGTAGCGGCTCTCAAGTGCTAACGGTACGCCCAAAGGTAGGGGCGCAAGGCTTGCGCCCTCACATAATTACTACCTGGGTGCTTTATGCCAACCACTCGCGATCGCCTCTGATTCTGTACAAAACCATCGTTCACCCTTTGCCGGATCAATGAAGGTTGATTCATAATCTTCCATCCCCGGAAGATGATAAACCTTTTTTCCTTTATTAAAAGAAATGTTGCCTTTGATATTGCACTCAGGTTTCGTAACAGATGTAATTGGAGATGGAGAATCGCTAGCCCTAAATTCCATTGCCAAAATTGCTATAACAGCTATACTGCCAAGGCTAATGAGTATTTCAACTGGTCTACGCTTCTTTCTCTTATGCCTTGTCGGTAATGGACTTTTCCGAGCATTAGTCCTGAATTCTTTTGGGACTTGGGTTTGAGTTTGATTTGGGGACAGGTCTAATGAGCGTAAAGCTGCCCCTTGAATGGATGCATTAGAGGCACGTATTTTCCCTTCTGAATCAGTGGCTAACTCATACAGGATTATATCTCCGACTTTTGGACGGCGACTTGTTCCTTTTAACGCACTGATATGCAGAAAAACATCTTTGCTACCATCATCCGGTTTTATGAAACCAAAACCTCGATCATCTTTCCAGGTTTTTAATCTACCTTTATATAGAATAGGCTTCATGCCACAATTTTGCTAATTTTTTATAGACATAAATTACCACAAAAAGCTTTTGTTTTGCCAGTTTTCTGTTCCCTGTTCGGCATTTAAACCTTAATGTAAACAATGGCGAAATCACGTTCAGTGTGAGCATCTTGCTCGCTACCCATACCCAATTTAAATGCATGACAGCTTAACGCCCAGTGATATCTTTTTATCTCTGCTGATGTGGTACTCGGTGAAGCTGGCTTTCGTCCATATTTACCCATAACCGCTCACAGCTACAGTTTGAAGTCAGTCCAAAGGCAGAAGTCAACTGAGCCTGCGTTATCACAATATTGCAGTATCACGATTTTCCTACTTAAACTAAGGCAAGATTAGGGAAGATTTACTTCCCTGCTGCCACATCAAGGGCGAACGATGGGACTCGAACCCACGAATGGTGGAACCACAATCCACTGCCTTAACCCCTTGGCTACGCTCGCCATACAGTTTTTTAGTATAGCATCAAGTCGGTGAGTTGCAACAGTATTTCTTAGCAATTTACCGGAACTCATACGTTAGAGGCGAAAGTCATAACCCATGGAGGCTTAACGGAGTGGCATGAAATCGTTAAAAATTATTACAGTATTGGGTGGAACAGCGCTAGTTGTGCTAGGAGTGGGACTGGCATGGATGAATCCGGGTAAGGAGTCTTATGAGGAGTACGCCGTTGAAAAACTCAGCACCTACCTCAAAGATGAAGTCTGCACTCAAACCCCCAAGCAATTAGAGTTTCTCAATCCTGATCCAGAATTCCTCAAACGTCAATGTCAATCCCTAGTGGATACGGGACGCCCCCAAATTCAGCAAATTATTGACCAGCAGACTGAACGACAAAACTGGGTAATTTTCAGCATTTACCGCACCGATATTAATATCAGCCCCCTATTGCCCGCTTATCATTTTGAAACGGTAGGAGTTTTGCAACAATTTCTGACCTATCAGGCGCAACAGAAGTAGGGGTTTGGTTTCCAAACCCTGTTTGGTTTCCTTTTTGTCACCAAACCCCTTTTTCTGTGAATTTTTGCCAAAATACGAAAGGCAAACATGGTAAATCAATATAAATAGGTACAAGCATGGCATCCATTCGTGAGCTGCACCAACAACTTATCGACAAAGAACGCACCAGTGTTGAAATCACGCAAGACGCCCTCGATCGCATTCAGGCGCTAGAACCGAAAATCCATAGCTTTTTGCATATTACAGCCGACTATGCCCTTGAACAGGCGCGTCAAGTGGATGCCAAAATCGCAGCGGGGGAAGACATTGGCATGTTGGCGGGGATTCCGATTGGCATCAAAGATAATATGTGTACCAAAGGTATTCCCACCACCTGCGCCTCTCGTATCCTGGAAAACTTCGTCCCGCCTTATGAGTCTACCGTGACTCAAAAACTTAAGGATGCGGGGGCTGTCATGGTGGGCAAAACTAATTTGGATGAATTTGCCATGGGGAGTTCCTGCGAAACCTCGGCTTATCAACAAACGGCGAATCCATGGGACTTATCCCGCGTTCCTGGGGGTTCCTCTGGGGGTTCGGCTACGGCGGTTGCGGCTAGCGAATGTGTGGTTGCTATCGGTTCGGATACAGGGGGATCAATTCGTCTACCTGCATCATTCTGCGGGATTGTCGGCATGAAACCCACTTATGGGTTAGTGTCTCGTTATGGTTTAGTCGCTTATGCATCGTCGTTGGATCAAATTGGTCCGTTTGGACGAAGCGTAGAAGATGCAGCTATTTTACTTAACGCGATCGCAGGCTATGATCCGAATGACTCAACCAGTCTCAAGCTGGAGATTCCCGACTACACCAAGTCCCTGCAACCTGATTTAAAATCCAAAGGTCTCAAAATTGGCATTATTAAAGAAACCTTTGGTGAAGGGTTAGATCCCGTCATTGCCAAAACCGTTCAACAAGCCATTGATCAACTCAAAAGCCTAGGTGCTGAAGTACAAGAAATTTCTTGTCCCCGATTTCGCTATGGGTTGCCCGCCTACTATATTATTGCTCCCAGCGAAGCCTCAGCCAACCTAGCTCGCTACGATGGCGTCAAATATGGGTTTCGCACGCCGGAAGCCGAAAATCTTTTGGAAATGTACAAGAAAACTCGTGCCGCCGGGTTCGGGGCGGAAGTCAAGCGCCGGATTATGTTGGGAACCTATGCTCTATCCGCTGGCTATTATGACGCTTATTATCTCAAAGCGCAAAAAGTTCGTACCCTAATTAAGCAAGACTTCGAGCAAGCCTTTGAAAAGGTGGATGTTTTAGTTTGTCCCACCGCCCCAACTCCTCCATTTAAAGCCGGAGAAAAAATCTCAGATCCGTTAACCATGTACTTATCGGACTTAATGACAATTCCCGTCAACTTGTCAGGATTACCAGGAATGAGTATTCCTTGTGGATTTGATGACCAAGGATTACCCATTGGGATGCAACTAATTGGGAAAGTATTGGGCGAAGAACAGGTATTTCAAGTCGCTTACGCTTACGAACAGTCTACGGATTGGCATCTCAAGCAACCACCGCTTAAATAGAGCAGAGGTGCAGGGGTGCAGAGGGGTACAGGGGCTACAGGTGCAAGGAGATATAATTTGTAGGGGCGGGTTTTCTCGATAATATTATCGAGAAAACCGATAACTTGACTCAACCCGCCCTAATTGGAAAACAAGGTGAGTCAAAAATAGCATCAAGTTTGTAGTCGTTTAACGCTTTGATTTGCCCTGGGAGACTATTACGGGAATGAATAATTATATTTTATTTCTGGGAAAGAGGTTCCTAATTCTAGCGGGAATTGTCGCCATCGTTTATCTGTTAGCTTGTATCTCTATCTGGTTAGGGCAAAATCGCCTAGTTTTTGTTCCCACTAAGACCATTAAAACCACACCAGAAGACTTGGGCTTAAGTTATCAGGAGGTGGGGATACCTGTGTCTGCTGATCAGCCAGAACGTCTCCATGGGTGGTGGATTCCCGCCACCTCGCCCAAAACCGGGGTACTGCTGTATTTACATGGGAATGGGGAGAATATTGGCGCGAATGTCGAACGGGCAATGGAATTTCACCACTTGGGTTTGGATGTCTTGTTATTTGATTACCGAGGCTATGGTCAAAGTGAGGGCAAGTTTCCCACTGAAACCCAAGTGTACCAAGATGCTCAAGCAGCGTGGGATTATCTGGTGCAGCAACAGGATATTCCGCCCCAGGATATTGTCGTATATGGTCAATCTCTAGGGGGCGCGATCGCGATTGATTTAGCGGTGAAAAATCCCAGCATTCAGGGTTTGATTTTGGAAAGTACATTTACCTCAATGCGGGATATGGTCGATCATCAGAAAATCTATGCTTTATTTCCGGCTGATTTGCTGCTGACGCAAAAGTTTAACTCGAAAAGCAAAGTTCCTGCTCTTAAAATGCCGATTCTTTTAATTCACGGCACCGATGACCCCGTTGTACCTGCTTACATGAGCCAAGTTTTATTTGATACTATAACAGCTTCAAAACAACTCTTTCTGGTTCCTGATGCGGATCATGATAATGTGGCTACTGTAGCTGGCAAAGAATATCAGCAAAGGATTCGACATTTTCTTCAACTCAAACCTAATCCTGAACCACAAATATCAAAAGACTAAAATTATCTGTCCTTATGCCTTCTGCCTTGCCTCAACTCAAAATATTATTATGCATCATGAAGACAGTATAAGTAGTCGGACAAAAGAAAACAGCACGCCCACGCTTGTTTTGTAAACAAGCCTCAAACCCTTACGTAAACGTAGCTTGCTTCTCAAGGACAGCGAGTTATTCACCGTTTACGTTAATTGTGTCCACCTACGTTAGTACCTTTGGTTTGATAATAAAGCATCTTACTTTAGGCTAGTTTTACAGTCATCTTGCTCCTTACTTAGGATTTAAAAGGAGTAACTTATAAGTCTAACTTAAGAGCCATGTTACTTCTCAAAAATTTGTATAGCTTAGAAGTATAGTCAGTTAAAATCATTTGGACAAGAACAACTGTTAGGTAGGGGGCAAGTATTTCAGCCAAATTTTCGATCAAGATTCCTTGAGACTGACTAGATCAAGATCCAAAAATTTAGAAATTACATTTTGTTAGGAGATTATAATAATGAGTACCAGATTTTTCCCGTCCAGTTTTGTCTCTGTCGGTGTGGTGTCTGTGATTTCTCTAGCCTCTGTCGGCTTAGCTGGCGCACCTGTAAACGCACAAGCCTCTTTAAATGAATATGATGTTACAGCACCCACACTAGGATATGGTGATACAGGAGAAGCCGTTGCAGATGTTCAAACTTTCTTACAAAATCAAGGATATAATCCAGGTGAAGTTGACGGCGTATATGGTTCAAGAACAGGTACAGCCGTAAGCGAATTCCAAGAGGATCAGGGCTTGTTTAGAGATGGCATTGTCGGTCGCCAAACCTGGGATGCTATGCTCGGTTCTGAATCAGCAACTGAGAACGAAGTTGTAGAAGAAGAATCCACTTTTGAAGTGGAAACTGAGGACGAACTTGTAGAAGAAGAATCTACTTTTGACTCAGAAACTGATCCGGAATTGGGAGTCGAGTAAGTAGGAACTCACAGAAAACAAAAGGTTGCTCATGACAAGACATTGACTATCTCATGTCAAGGAAAATCCTCAGCTAACCTTTCAATGTTTCTCGTAGGGGCGCACAGACGTGCGCCCTAACCTAATAGGAACAAGCTGTTCTATTTCCAAGGAGATCAATTTTCTGACAAAGCTGAATTCTCGTCCGCATTACAATCGCAGCTATTTTGCACGAAAACTGACTCAAATTTGACTCAAACCTATACCACTTTTAATTTCTCCCTCTCCCTCTGAGGTGGGTTGACCTAAATCTTTTCAGCCTTTATTTTAACTCTATTGTCAAATTAGAGGCTAAATATCGGATGAGACGAAATTTAATCTACGCCATTCTACTGGTAACGTTTGCTATCCTAACTTACCTATTTGCACCGCAACCGCAGCCAGCATCCGCCTGCGCCTGTTGTGCTGATGTAGGAACCTGGGATCAATACTCGCAAGACGTCGGAGACTACGAACTCAAAACCTTCAATGAACTCCAATTTGCCCCCCAAGCCGAACTTTATATGACTCCTGCTGGGGCAAGCCTTATTGAAGGACTTGGTGAGCCATCACCCCCTTATACAATATCACGATCGACCAATGGCAGAAATTGGAATTTCCAGTTCACTGATGACCAAGGGCGAACCGGAAATCTGTCCTTCTCCTATCCCCCAACTATGACTCATTTTCGCAGTTCCCTCGGTAGTCAATTGGAAAGACCCGTTACTGTTTACAAAGAATACCGCGCTGAGGGCAAACTTTCTGGTAACGGGATTTTTGCTCCGGGAATAACTGATAATACCCGGTTCAAACTCATCTTACAGAGTACGGGAAATAGATGTATGAGTTCTGCACAATTTGAAAGTTGGCGCTTGAATGTTTCTGGACCTGAAGCGGAGTACGCCTTTTATGGCAAGTTGAACTGAATTTTGTAGTTTTCGGTTTTGTTGCACGTCGTTGGGCGCACGTCAGTGCGCCCCTACGGTTTCCGGTTCATTCAGAACCACCAAATCCTCCACCCCCAGGCGTCTCAATTACAAACATATCTCCCGCATCCATTTCCACAACTGCCGTATTTCCTAATTCCTCAACCGTTCCATCCTGACGTTCCACATAATTCTTGCCCACAGCACCTGCTTCACCTCCTTGTAATCCAAAGGGTGCAACAACTCGATGTCCTGATAGTATTGCGGCTGTCATGGGTTGCAAAAACCGCATCCGCCGAATTACACCATTACCCCCACACTGTTTCCCCTTTCCACCACTATTTCCCCGAATGCCAAACTGTTCTAACACCACCGGAAACCGCCATTCTAAAACTTCTGGGTCGGTTAAACGAGAATTGGTCATGTGGGTATGTACTGCATCTGCCCCATTAAAGTTTATTCCAGCACCAGAACCGCCACAAATAGTTTCATAATATTGATAATTCTGATTGCCAAAGGTAAAATTATTCATCGTCCCTTGAGATGCTGCCATTACCCCTAAAGCCCCATAAAGCGCATCGGTAATCACCTGAGATGTTTCCACATTTCCCGCCACAACCGCCGCCGGATAACGGGGATTTAATAGACAGCCTTCGGGAATAATTATATCCAGGGGTTTGAGACATCCAGCATTCAACGGAATATCATCATCCACTAAAGTCCGGAAGACATAGAGAACCGCCGCTTTACACACCGCAGCCGGGGCATTAAAGTTATTGGACAACTGGGTAGATGTCCCGGTAAAATCAATCGTGGCGCGGCGATTTTTCCGGTCAATGCGAATAGTCACTTGAATCTGCCCGCCTGTATCTAAGTTATAGGTAAAACTGCCATCTTTCAGCACATCAATTACCCGCCGTACCGACTCTTCGGCATTATTCTGGACGTGTCCCATATAAGCTTGTACGGTGTCTAATCTCGACTGTTTCACCATTCGCCGTAACTCTTGCACACCTTTTTCATTGGCAGCAATTTGGGCTTGTAAGTCGGCGATATTTTGGGTGATATTTCGCACCGGATATGTGCCAGATAGGAGTAATTCGGATAATTCTTTTTCGCGGAAACGTCCGGATTCTACTACCTTAAAATTATCGAGTAATACGCCTTCTTCGTCTACAGTTGTGCTATCCGGGGGCATCGAACCGGGGGTAATTCCGCCAATATCTGCATGGTGTCCCCGTGAGGCAACGTAGAATAAGGGAGATGGATTTTTATCCCCCCTTGCCCCCCTTTGAAAGGGGGGTTGATTTTGATTTGTTGTGGGTTTTGTCGAAGATTTACTCGTTTGATCAATCGTATCGGTAATCCCGCTTTCGTCCAGAAAAACTGGGGTAATTACCGTGACATCAGGTAAGTGTGTTCCACCATTATAGGGATTATTAATCGCATAAACATCTCCCGGTTTGAGGCTATCACCATGCGCCTCAATTAAACTGCGAACGCTTTCACTCATGGAACCCAAATGTACAGGGATATGAGGGGCGTTGGCAACGAGTTGTCCTTGTCCATCGAAAATAGCACAGGAAAAATCTAACCGTTCTTTAATATTGACCGAATAACTGGTGTTTTGCAGCGTGGTTCCCATTTGTTCGGCAATGGAACGGAAGAGATTATTAAAGATTTCTAGCGTAACCGGATCAGGCTGAGAAAGCTCTGACTGTTGACTGTTGACGGTTGACTGTTGACGGTTGACTGTTGATTGCTGGGTTTTCTTTAAAATTAAATGATTCCGTTCGGTTACTTCGGCTTGCCAACCCGGTTCAATAACATTCGTTCCCGTTGTTTCAATAATTAATGCCGGGGCGGGAATAGAGTCTCCAGGTTGTAACTCGTCTCGCTTAAATACAGGGGTTTCGTGCCATGCATTGGCGGTATACATCTGCACCTTAGCGACAGGTTGCGGCGGTTCTGATCGGTGACTTTGAATTATGGGTTCTTCTGGCACATCCATTGGCTGGATGACTTCCACCGATACCGAGTCCACAATTAGGGCTTTCTCTTCAACAATAAACCCATATCGTTGCCGATGCGCTTGCTCAAATTGCTGCCGCATTTCAGCTACGCTACCGAAATCGATAATTAAGGGTGAATCTGTCCCCTGATATTTCAAATGCACTTTGCGGATGACTTGACTATCAATTGGCGTGGATTCTCCTATCTGAGTCGTCGCAATTTCCTCTTTGCCGCTGGCTATTAACTCGGTGAATATTTCCTCCAAGGGGGCAATATCTGGTGTCCCTACCGATAGTAATTCCTCCGTTAATTTTGCTTCTACCGAACGTTCCCGCAAGGTTCGCACATCTGCCAATCCCATCCCGTAAGCCGATAATACCCCCGCATAAGGATGAAGAAAGACCTGTTTCATCCCCAACGCATCAGCAATTAAGCAGGCGTGTTGTCCCCCTGCACCACCAAAGCAACACAAGGTATAGTTGGAGACGTCATAACCTCGTTGTAAGGATATTTTTTTAATCGCATTTGCCATTTTCTCGACAGCAATAGCTAAAAATCCCGCCGCGACTGCTTCGGGTGTGCGCTTATCGCCAATATCTGCTGCTAATTGACTAAATTTCTCTCGCACCACTTGGTCATTTAAGGGTAAATTGCCATCAAGTCCAAATACTTTAGGAAAGAAGTCAGGTTGCAATTTCCCTACCATGACATTGCAATCGGTTACTGTTAACGGACCCCCCTTGGAATACGAAGCGGGACCAGGATTTGCCCCCGCCGATTCGGGTCCCACTCGATACCGCGCCCCATCAAATTTCACGATTGAACCGCCACCCGCTGCTACGGTATGAATGGACATCATGGGGGTGCGTAATCGAACCCCAGCAATCTCGGTTTCAAAAGTGCGTTCGTATTCGCCGTTGTAATGGGCGACATCGGTAGAGGTTCCGCCCATATCGAAACTGATAATCTGATCAAATCCGGCTAATTGACTGGTTTGTACTGCGCCGACAATACCCCCCGCCGGACCCGATAAAATACTGTCTTTTCCCTGAAATGTGCGGGCGTCTGTAAGTCCACCATTGGACTGCATAAACATTAATCGGATCGATTGTTGATTGTTGATGGAGGGAGTGCTAATATCTCCAGCTAATTGACTAGAAACTTGGTTAACATACCGTCGCAGAATGGGCGATAAATAGGCATCAACAACAGTGGTGTCACCCCGACTAACTATTTTCATCAATGGTGTGACATCATGGGAAACTGAGATTTGAGTAAACCCGATCGCACTCGCTAAGTTGGCAAGTTCCTGTTCGTGGCTCTTATAGCGATAGCCATGCATTAAGACTATGGCACAACTGCGAATTCCGCGATCGTAAGCGGCTTGTAACCCTTGGCGAGTGGCGTCTATCTGCACCGGAATTAATTCCTCGCCGTGGGCGCTGTAGCGTTCCTCGACTTCAATCACCCGTTCGTAAAGCATTTCTGGCAAGATAATCTCACGGGCAAATATATCGGGGCGGTTTTGATAGCCGATGCGAAGGGCATCGCGGAAGCCCTTGGTGATCATTAAAACGGTGAGATCGCCTTTTCTCTCCAGTAAGGCATTGGTGGCGACGGTTGTCCCCATTTTCACGGCGTCAATTTGTTCGGTGGGAATCGCTGCCTCGGCGGAAAGTCCCATCACTTCGCGGATTCCCTGTACTGGCGCATCGGTGTAGCGATCAGGGTTTTCCGAGAGTAACTTGTGAATCACCAATTGCCCATCGGGGCGACGCGCCACAATATCGGTAAATGTGCCGCCGCGATCAATCCAAAATTGCCACCCTTGATTAGAAGTCATGTCTACTAATGATGCCCTAGTGTATACCAGAACCTTGTCCAAAAATTGTACAATAATTCGGCATCTTGGTCATTGTATTGCTGATTGTGCCGTTTGCGATCGCGCTCAATCGCCAGCCACAATTGCCGCAGTTGTTGGCAGGTGGTGCAGTGTTGAATTTGACAGGCGATGGCGTTGAACCATTGGCTTAGTCGGCGATAGCTGATGAATTGTCCACCTTTGTCGCGGCGATGAACAAAAACAATATATGCCCAGGATTCCACACGCACAATCAGATGTCTGGGGATTTTCAGGAGTCGGGCGATACTGCTGGGGCTGATCCGGAATTTCTGGGCGGGTTGGAGGCGGCGAAATAAAGGTGTCATGATGGCTTACCCTGTTGATTGATGGCAGCAATATCCGTGGCGACGCGATGAATTTCGGTCACTTTGGATTTTTTCGGCGGATCTTTGATTAAGATGAGACACTGAGAAGGAAAGACCAGCCAGCCACGCCCTATCTTGACGCAACTGTTTCAATCGTCTGGTCTTTTCTGTTGTCATCACATGTTATCGTGTCACGTTTACATGGCTTTTGTCAAGATGACATGTTGGCGTGACAAAAAGCAACGCTATGACCAAAAAACAGTCAAAAGAAGCTGAATCTCCATTAAAGATACTCAGAGAAGGACTCAATTTAACTCAAGAGGAGTTAGCTAGACAGTGTCGCATTCCGTTGCGAACCTATGTGCGCTGGGAGACAGGTGAGGCGACTCCTCGACCGACGATTCCCCAAGTCAAAGCGTTATGTCGGGAGTTGGGCGTCTCGATTGAGGAATTGCCAGATGAATTTGGTCCGATGCAAGTTTCGGCTAAAGACAATCCGCGATCGCATTCTGATGATGTTTGAGAATGAAGCCCTGAAAGCCCTGAACTAAAGTACTCTTCGAGAATAAAAGCTTAAACCCGTTTGTTTTAACGGGTTCAAAGATTTACTTACTCCCTGAGAACACGACTATTTGCTTTGAGCTTAAATATAATCCTAGACGCTTAACGCTTAAGCGTGTCAACACTTGTTTAAGCGCAAAAGCCAACTGTAACGAATCGTAAGGTGTTACCATTTAGGCGAAGTGTTGATTAGAAAGCAAACTTGAGTGCCTATAACCAGCACCGCTATGGTTGTGGCAATTTTCAAAACTGGAACCCTTGCTATACCTGGACTTCAATCCGTTCACTTGTTGCATCCTATTTAGGATTGCTATAATAAACGTTTTCTTTAGAAGATAATGTAAAGCTTTTAGTCCACTTTAGTGGACTTAAGCTATTAGCCCGGAGTTTAAACTCCGGGCGGGATGAAAGCGTGAGGATTCATCTTAATTACTATATAATATCATGTCCTGACGATTGCCCATAATTGCAATGCCTTAAAAATAAGGGTTTCAGGCGTTTTTATTCAGGGGTGTTTGACTGGACATGATATAACCCAATTACCTAGCAATTCTTGTAATTTGCGATTACAGGTTCAATCCGTCACTCCGCCTTGGAATGAATTCCAAGGTTCCATAGCGAAAGTCTTCTTCAGACGACTAATGGAGTAGCACAGCTAAAATTGTGGAATAAGTTGTCGGTTCGGTTGAGGTACGTGATAGTACACGAAAATACTACTAATGCACTCACACCCTAGCTACCCATTCCCAATTTAAATGCATGACAGCTTATTGAGGGGTACAATATGTCGTGTCATTCCAGATGGTGGTTCAAGTGCATTTAGTATGGAATATTGTCGGCAAGACTTGGAAAAGGCTATTATAACGACTTAAAAATAGTTTACGCTGAGGGGTGTAACCCCTTTTTTTATTACTTCGCTCTACCCGGTTTCTACCGATGCAGCGTTTCGTCAGGGCATTGAATATGACTACCACCTTAGCCTATAACTACCAATTTGGCGGATGCCTACCCGCCGATTCCCCCACTTATGTGTGGCGACAGGCAGATGTTGAACTCTACAACGGGTTAAGGGCAGGGGATTTCTGCTATGTCCTCAACTCCCGACAGATGGGGAAATCTAGCTTGCGGGTGCAAACCATGCGCCGTTTACAAGCGGCAGGATTTGCTTGTGCGGCGATTGACCTGACTAAGATTGGTTGCCAAAATCTCACCCCAGAGCAATGGTATGCTGGTTTAGTCCGTCGTTTGGTGATTAGTTTCAATCTGACCCAAGAATTTAACTTGCGTCGATGGTGGCGCGATCGCGATTTACTTTCGCCCGTACAACGCTTCAGTGAGTTTATTGAACGTATCCTCCTTCCGGCGATTCCGCAACCGATTGTTATTTTTATTGATGAAATTGATACGGTTCTCAACTTAAACTTTCGCGTCGATGACTTTTTAGCGGTGATTCGTGCCTGTTATGATAGTCGTGCCGATCATCCCGCCTACCAACGCCTCACATTTGCGCTGTTGGGTGTCGCGACTCCCTCAGAGTTAATTCAAGATAAACATAGCACGCCGTTTAATATTGGTCGGGCAATTGAACTGACAGGGTTTCAATTAAATGAATGTTTACCCTTAGCCCAGGGATTAGCCACCCACGTTAACTATTCTCCCGCCATTATCCAGGAAATATTAACCTGGACAGGGGGTAAACCCTTTCTCACCCAAAAGCTGTGTCAGATTGTCCTGCACCAAGCCGAACTCTGGTTACCCACGAAGATTCCCCAAGATAAATCCCAAATTAGCGTGTGGATTGAACAGTTGGTGCGATCGCACATCATTGATAACTGGGAAGCCAAGGATGAACCCGAACACCTAAAAACTATTCGCGATCGCCTTTGTCGCTGTACTACCCGTCAACTTTTAACACTCTACCAGCAAATTCTCGATCAGGGAGAAATCCCTGCAGATAATAGTCTAGAACAACGGGAATTGCGCCTATCAGGATTAGTAGTGAAACAGCCAATTGGGAAAAACTACGCCCAGCCTGTTTTGAGAGTCTATAACCGCATCTACGCCTCTATCTTTAATCGGGATTGGGTAACCAACGCCCTGAATAATCTGCGCCCGTATCACTCGCCGATGATGGCTTGGTTTGCCAGTGGGTGTCAGGATACATCTTATTTGTTGAACCGAAATCAATTACAACAAGCCTCAGTTTGGGCAAAAGGAAAACGCTTAAATCAAAAGGACTACCAATTCCTGAATGCGAGTCGTCAGCAGATTATCGCTGGTTCTTATCGAGGAAACCCCAACCCCCAGAAACAATTAGATACAACATCGACAAGAAAACCCTCTCCACAACCTACGCCTCCAGACTTCTTACCAACGTCTCCACCGCGTTCCTTGAGTGCCGACGAGCAGATATTATATGATCATTTACTCTATTGGGTACAACGAGAATCCCCCCAGCAACTCATCGAACGATTTGAACAACTATTTATTACCGCGAAAAACTACGCCGAACCCGGCATTATCGCCGCTTTCCACCGAATTATCCTCGCTAATCCCCGCCATCAAGACTTTACCCATATTCTCAATCGGTGCTGCCATATCTTGATCAATCGATGGCAAATGCAAGGCAACCACGATCAGGCGATCGCGCAATTGGTGGCATTATTTGAAAAACCCTTTCAACCGGGGACAATTAAAGCGACGTCGGGACTATCAAAGCGATTGCGACAACTCTTGCAAGTATTTACTCAAAGTGAAGACTTTCAAACCCTAAAACGCTTGGTCAAAGTTGTTGATCACACCGCAGATGTGGATCGCCAAGACTCCAATCCCGCGTTAGGACAATTGATTTGTCGATACCCTTATTTATACACCCACGCCTTACTAAGTTCCGATAGTTCCTACGAACACCAGCAAACTATCCGCCATATTCAAACTCAACGCCAGTGGCAATTAGAAATGAACCTCTCTCAATATGTCACCTATTTAATCCGGCGAGTGCGACTGGCGTCCAGTAAAACCCCCACCGCAGACACCACTCTGGTTCAACCTGTACCCAATCCGACTCTGTTAAGCGATCGCGAACTCTACTTCGCCCTGAAGCAGTTTATGGGTAAAGTTGAAGGATCTTACACTTACCGAGACTTAGCCCAACGTTTTCTCAAGCAAAGTAATCAAACGCGCTCTTATCGTGCTTTTAAAGCTGATTTATATGAATACTTAACAGCGGCAATTGAACCTGCTTATGGTAAACATCAATTCAATCAGCGTTTAGCGCAACATCTCAAAAACACCTTGCCGGATAGCGATTCTAAGAAAATAAACGACTTTTTACTGTTGAGAACCTGTAGTCAATTATTGAATTTCTTAGTTAGCAGTCCTCAGCATCCCAATCACTATGTCTTTATTGATTTAATTTCTAATATGGGGTCGATTCGTACAACGGGATTATTGCTGAAAATTATTCTGCTGTGTGGCAAAGTTAAACCGGATTTAGAAAAGCGATTTTCAATTTTATTCAATCACTACGAATGTCAAACAATTAATGATATTTTTTGGTTGGTTCAATCTCTAGAAAATCTTAATGTTGCCTTTTTTGTCAATTTTGGCAATATGGATCTGTCTCGGATTCAAAAGTAATGGTCATTTGTCATTTGTCATTTGTCAGGCAATAGGCAATAGGCAATAGGCAATAGGCAATAGGCAATAGGCAATAGGCAATAGGCAATAGTAGAGACGTAGCATGCTACGTCTCTACTTCTTCCTCATCTACCCCATCTCCGCCATACTTCATCTCTAAGTTGCAAGTCAAACTCATAACGAGTATGATTTAGGAGTAAACATAATAAGAGCAGAGGTGTTACTTGGCACTATGGTAGAAGTTCGAGAAATTCCGCTACAGCAAATTCGCCGTCCCCTTCCCCGCGAAAACGACGCCGAAAAGGTACTGGAGTTGATGAAATCCATCCAGGAAGAGGGATTAAAAGAACCCATTGATGTACTCGAAGTTGATGGAGAGTATTATGGTTTCTCTGGGTGTCATCGATTTGAGGCACATCAGCGCCTAGGTAAAGAAACGATTAAATGCCGGGTTCGCCGCGCCCCTCGCGCCGTCTTGATGCGACATTTAGCCTGAGAAGCATCATTTTTATTTATTAGCCGAAAACAGTTCATACTTTAGGACGATTTGTAAGCGATCGCTAATTGTTTAAGATTGACAGTTGGTGTGTGAAAAGGAACTATACCAGCTTTTCGGTTAACGTTATTTTTGGAGCAAATTAGGAGATCACTATGCAAACTGCTGATAAATCTGCGCCCGTCAATATTGGTATTTCAGAACAAGACCGCAAAGAGATTGCCGAAGGATTGTCTCGCCTGTTAGCAGACACCTATACCCTTTATCTCAAGACACACTACTTCCATTGGAACGTAACTGGACCGATGTTCCATTCGCTACATAATATGTTTGAGACGGAGTACACTGAATTAGCGGTAGCGGTGGATGATATTGCTGAACGGATTCGTACCATTGGCTATCCAGCGCCTGGTAGTTATAGCGAATTTGCCGAACTCTCTTCGATTCCAGAAACCCGTGGGGTTCCGGAAGCCACAGAAATGGTACGTTTACTGGTAGAAGCAAATGAAGCCGTGGTGAGAACGGCGCGGGAGGCGTTTCCGGCGGCTGAACGGGCGAATGATGAGTCTTCCGTTGACTTGTTAACTGAACGGATGCGGACTCATGAGAAAACCGCTTGGATGCTGCGTAGTATGTTGAACTAATCGGTCATTATTGGTGGGGAGGGCGGGTTTTGTTGTTCCGTTATCGGTGGGGAGGGCGGGTTTTGTTGTTCCGTTATTGGTGGGGAGGGCGGGTTTTGTTGTTCCGTTATTGGTGACTAGCTGAATTGAGTCCCTAAACCCGCCCCTACAATCTTTTGATTAACGCCTCAGCAAACGCCGCCGCCGAGTTCGCAAATAGACTCCCAGGGGAAACTGATAAAACTCCATTAATAGCCAGACAATAACGGCAAAATGGAAGAAAAACGTTAATCCTGTCCAAGCCAGAGGTAGCCAAGCCAAGCGACTACCGGGCGTTGGCGGGAAGGTGTAGGCAGCTACGCCAATTAACGTGGTGGGTAGTATCACAAACGCCGCTGCAAAAATCCAAGTCATCCATCCCCATTCAACCCCTTGGAGGTGCGCCCCTACCCAGTTTTTGCCATTCCAACGCCAGGTGAGGGGAGGCTGTCTATCGGTCATTTTCAATAATTGCTGTTCCAAGTCAGCCACGAAAATATGACGACAGGCTTCACAAGCCATCGCATCCATTAATGGCATCCCCTGAATTTGACCCACACGACAGATGGGACAGGGGTAAATCCCTTGATAGTGCAAACGGTTGGTTAAATCGGGTAGGTATTGCATGTCAACAGCAACGTGCTTCTTTGATAATATTAGCGAGGTTGCCAAAAGAAATCTGCGATCGCGCCATTTTCTTCTACCGCTTCTGGCATACCGAACAATACCGAACGCTGAATTAAGGGACGATAACTCAGACGACGGGCAACTCGGCTAGGTATACCATAGCCATAGACAATATGACCCCTACCCGCAATCACGACGATTTGATAATCCGGATTAACGCTGAGAAAATCAGCAATCCCTTCAGCCATGGTTTCATCCCATAGCACCTGAACCGTGAAAAATCGCTCAAAGCGATCGCTATTACCATGACCTGCCTGTTGATGCTGATTATAAACCGCTTCAACCATTTGCCGATAGTCTGCGTTATCGGTACGAATTTCGTCCAGGGGGGGAATCTGTTGAAGTTCGTCACTCGTGAGACTTTCTAAGCCATTCCGGGCAACTTTGCGGCTAATTTCCGTGGGGGTATTTAAGGCTAAAACAGGCAGTTTATGGGTTTGAGCGAACTGTAATAGGGGGGCATAATAATCCCAGGGAAATCCCCAGCGTTGTTCATAGTCTGTTTGCTCAATCAATTGAGTTTCTGTCAGGTGTCCAGCTAAATATTGATCCAGAATATCCTGATAGGGACGCTGGAACATTTCCATCGCTAGGGCAATTTTGGGATTCTCTTGATAAAGGGCTTGCAGAATTTCCAGTTGGGCTTTATGGTCATCAGGATTACTATGAATTTCCCCTAGATAAACGACATCAGCTTTAACTAATTCCTGGAGAATCGTTTCTAGAGATGTTTCAAACTGCATCTCAACAGGTTGATTATTCGCCTGTGTCAGCAGATGAGACATTTGAGCGCCAGCCGGGGGGGTACAGAAGCAAACGATACCCAAAGACAAAGCGCAAAGTTGGGTTCTTAGTAAGGGCTTTAGCCTATATTTGCTGAGATTTCCTGACGTCAAAATAACCTACAATTGATTCCACTTGTTTAGCTGTGCCATGCTTGAAATCTTACAATTTTTATAGTCGCACGTCAATCCGGGGACATCTTTAATCTATCATCTAATTCATCATTGTAGGGGCATGGCACACCTTATTTGATGAATTAGAATTGGTTCGTAGTGAGGGAACCTCAGCCCTCTCCAGCTAAGCTTTATAGCACTCTTCGTGCTTACTACAAACAAAACCCTATTTTAGCTGTGCCACGACAGTAGGGGCGCATGGCGTGCGCCCATAAAATCGACAAATCTAATCCACAATTTTAGCTGTGCCACGCCGCCATCGTGCGTTAGGCGCATTGTCAGGTTAACTTGTATTGTCCCCCAACATCATTCTGCATGAGTCTCTCAGGTTGAGAGATATATCGCTATGATCATAAATTTATGACATCTATGAAGCGTCGTCAGTTTATCCAATTTGCTACCTCGGCTTTAGCAACCATCGGTTTAAACCAACTGGATTTACAGCGCCAATCCTTACGCTATGGTAAAGTCTTAGCCCAAAGCACCCCCCGCAAACTTGCCCTGTTAGTGGGGATTAACCAGTATCCCACCAATAGCGATCGCTTTACCAGCCTCTCTGGATGCGTCAACGATGTTCGCTTGCAGGAACAACTCCTGATTAATCGCTTCGGGTTCCAGCCGGAGGATATCAAGACAGTTACGGATACCGAGGCGACTCGTGATGGCATTTTAACCGCCTTTGAAACCCATTTAATTCAGCAAGCCAAACCCGGAGATGTGGTGGTGTTTCATTTCTCGGGACATGGTTCACAAGTCATTGATCCCAATCCCATTGATCCGAGTTATCCCCTGAATAGTTCCTTTGTTCCTGCGGATGAACATTGGCAAGCTGATAAAGGTATCGTCAATGAAATTACCGGACATACCCTATTTTTACTCATGTTTGCCCTGAAGCAGAAAACCGACAATGTTACCGTGGTGCTGGATAGTTGTCATTCGGGGGGCGGAACCCGGGGAAATGTAAAAATCCGGGCGATTCCTGGGGGGATGGATTTCCGGATGAGTCCCGAAGAAGTCGAGTATCAACAACAATGGCTGAAACGGCTGAATCTATCCCCTGAGGATTTTATCAAATTGTATCAGCAAGGCGTCGCCACTGGCGCGGTGATTGCCTCAGCCCAACGGGAACAATTCGCGGCGGACTATCCCTTTCCGGGGTTTTATGCGGGAGCGTTTACCTATCTACTCACCCAAACATTATGGCAGAACAACCATGATGTGGAAAGTGCGATCGCGGGAATTGAACGGGATATGCGATTCCTTTCCACCCAACTCCCCCTGGTAGAGGTTCCACCGAATAGTCGCCATCAACGAGAACCAATTTATTTTACAGAACCCAAAACCCTCCCCGCCGAAGGTGTGGTGACAACGGTGGAAAATAATCGGGTACAAGTTTGGTTAGGGGGAATTTCCCAAGAGAGTTTAGAGGCGATTTCTGAGGGGTCTATTTTTACTCCCCCATTCCGCAGTCGTGGCGAAACGCCCAAAGTTGAATTAATCTCGCGCAACGGGTTAATCGCTGAAGCCAAAGCCGAAGGAAACGTCCAACCGGGAGAATTATTACAGGAATTTGCCCGCACAATTCCCAGTGATTGGAAACTCCATATTGGGCTTGATCCGTCCTTAAGTCAGGAGACAGAAACGGCAAAAACTGAACTAGAATCACTAAAACGGATTCAACCGATTCTTCCCCAACCGGGAGAGTTTCCCTATCCGGTGGATGTGCATTATATTTTCAGTCGGATGACGGATGAGTATCAGCGTCAATTGTCATCAGACACACCGAAAAAAATGCCACCTGTGGATAGTTTAGGTTTATTTTCTCCAGCCTTAGAAGTGATTCCCGATTCCTTTGGCATACCGGGAGAAACGGTGACTCAAGGAATTGAACGGTTACAGGGGAAACTGAAATCCCTGCTAGCGGCGCGAATTATGCGAATGACGCTGAATGCTGAATCCTCGCGGCTGAATTTAGAGGTAACAATGGGTTTAGAAAATCGTCCCGAAATTGTTGCCCAAGCGTTTACCCCACGGGGGTGTCGTCAAGATGACAGTAAATGTCCACCGTTAGGGAGTCGCAGCGAATCTGGGCAACTCTTGAGTCATCAATTATCTGTGGGAGATGCGTTTCAGTTTAAAGTTACGAATCGGGAAGAGAAGGATTTACATTTGGGAATTATGTTGGTTGATCCAACTGCTGGAATTACGGTTTTATTTCCTAATGAATTTCAGGAAAACGCACGGCAAGATCCGGATAATGCCACCCGGATTAAGCCCAATCAAACGCTGTTAATTCCCAATCCCAACATAGATGAATTTGTCTTGGTAGCTGAAGAGGCTGGCTTGGGTGAAGTATTAATTGTCGCCAGTGATCAACCCTTAACTAAAGCCTTACTCAAACTGCGTACCCTTGCCAGAGGGGAAAAGGGGATAATTTCGACGCGGGGAGAGGACTCATTGGAGATAATTAATGATTTAGTTGATGATGTTAGTCGAAGCGCACAAGTGGGAGTAAGGCGGCGGATTCGCACCTCACAAATGGCAGCCCTTTCGATTACGTTTAACGTGGTTTAACCCCTATTGTCAACAGTCGTAATCGTAGGGTGCGTTAGGCGCATTTGAGGATTAACATTTATCATCTCAATACATAAGCGCCGTAACGCACCATGTTGCTATCAAATAAGGTGTGCCGTAGGGTGCGTTAGGCAAATTTGAGGATTAACGTTTATCATCTCAATATATAAGCGCCGTAACGCACCATGTTGCCATCAAATAAGGTGTGCCGTAGGGTGCGTTAGGCGCATTTGAGGATTAACGTTTATCATCTCAATATATAAGCGCCGTAACGCACCATGTTTCCGTTCGGTATGACGATATTTCGGTGCGTTACGCTGCGCTAACGCACCCTACGGTTTGAGGCAACTTTGGGATTTAATTCCACTCGCCTTGCAATGTAAACGCTGCCCAATAATAGGGAGATTTCCATTGAGTGTCTCGCTGCATTTGTAACTGGGTTTCCCGCAACGCTTGGGCAGGCTTTAACCCATCATTCAACATTAACTGATAAAATCGAGTCATAAACTCTGCCGTTGCTGCATCATCCACATTCCACAAACTCACCACTAAACGCGGCGCCCCCGCATACATAAACCCTCGCGTCAACCCCACTAATCCTTCGCCTCGGATTTCTTCTCCTAATCCCGTTTGACAGGCACTTAATACCACTAATTCCGCTGGCAGATTCAGGTTAAAAATATCATGGAGACGTAAGAAGCCATTTTGGGAATTTCCTTGTTGATCCACTAACGATAACACCACACCCGATAACTCGGGCGCTTCACTATTGAGAATGCCGTGAGTGGCTAAATGAATGATTTGATAATCTCTCAGTTGGGGATTGTCGATAAAGTCACGATTAGCCTCAAAATCAAACGCATTGGTTTGGGTTTCCGGTGACACTAAATTGAGAATCGCTTCCGCTTCAGTGCGCGTTCCGGGGAGGCGACTTAAGTTAATCTCAGAAATGCGAACAGAACGGTTGAGTAAGAGTTGGTTTAAATCCGGTTCTGTGCCTCGGTTGGAGGCAGTTTTGATGCGGTTATCATTGTTGGTAAAAACGGGGTCAGCCAGAATCGCTAATTGTTGGGGCGCTTCCTGGCGTCCGTTAATTTGGTCACGAATAATCCCTAAAGTGGAACTGGAGGGTAAGTTGACCAGTTCGTATTGATTAATTAAAGGTGTGGGAGTATCGGTATCAGCAGTTTCGGGTGTAGCTAAAGCAGCAAAGGGAATGTATTGTAATGCCCCATCCGCAACAACCACGATGCGTTTTTTGGTTAATTGTTCAGCCACTTGTCCGAACAGGAGTTCACTCAGTTGTGCCACAGAATTTAAATTATCACGGGGGACAACTTTAGCAATGCCTCTGGGATTGCCAATTTCATAACTGGGAATTTGTAAGAGATTATAGAAACGGCGGGCGAGGGTTTCGATTTCATCTCTGGCAGGGAGTTGATAACTGGTTAAGCTATCTTTGGTTACTGCCCAAAGATAACTATTTTCTATTCCAAAGGCATACTGTAATAGAATAGTGTCTTCATCCAGAATCTGTTGTTGAACTTGTTCTAAGGTGAGGGGTTGTGGATATTTCAGGGCGGCATATTTAGGACTTGTTGCCCGGATTTGGTCTTGCCGTTTTTGATAGTCAGCTAAAAGTTGTTGCCGTTGTTGTTCAATAGCGGTTTTCTGGGCTGGGGTGGATTCAGGATTACTATATATTTCAATCCGTTGTTTTTCGGTTGCATCAAGTTTAGCGTTTAAGGTTTGTTCTTGTTGGAGTAAGTTAGAATCTACACCTTCTCGAATATTGGCATTGGCTTCGGTGAGTAATTCTAATAGCGTTCTGGCGCGAGAACGTTCACTGGCGTGGAAGGCTAGTTTATCGTAGCCTTGATCAGGGTTTTGTTGATGCAATTGCATCAGCAGGTCGATGTAGAATTGGTATTCATTTTGTACAGTGGCAAAATAGGTTCGACGCAATTCCGGACTGGCAACCTTAGTCCGTAAATCTTCGATAATCTCAATCGAGGCTTGCATTTGAGTCAACGCTTGTTGGAGATTGCCTCGGTTGCTTTCTGCGTAAGCGATATTGAAGAGAGTTAATGCTTCCCCGGTGCGATCGCCCACAGCCCGCCTTAAAGGTAAAGCTTGTTGAGAGTACTCTAATGCCCGTTGTTTTTCTCCTAAGTCTGAATAGACACCACCAATATTATTCAGGGTGACTGCTTCCCCGGCGCGATCGCCTACCGCCTGGGATAAGAGTAAAGCCTGTTGGTAGTACTCTAATGCCCGTTGTTTCTCTCCTTAGTCTGTTTAGACTGCTCCAATATTATTCAGTGTGATTGCTTCCCCGGTGCGATCGCCCACAGGCCGCCTTATAGGTAAAGCCTGTTGTTAGTACTCTAATGCCCGTTGTTTTTCTCCTAATTCAGAATAGACACCACCAATATTATTCAGGGTTGCTGCTTCCCCGGCGCGATCGCCCACAGCCCGCCTTAAAGGTAAAGCCTGTTGGTAGTACTCTAATGCCCGTTGTTTTTCTCCTAAGTCTGAATAGACAGCACCAATATTAGTCAGGGTGTTTGCTTTCCCGGCGCGATCGCCTACAGCCCGCCTTAAAGGTAAAGCTTGTTGGTAGTAGTCTAATGCCTGTTGTTTTTCTCCTAATTCCGAATAGACACCACCAATATTATTCAGGGTGCTTGCTTCCCCGGCGCGATCGCCTACAGCTTGGAATAAAGGTAAAGCCTGTTGGTAGTACTCTAATGCTTGTTGTTTTTCTCCTAAAGCTGAATAGACAGCACCAATATTATTCAGGGTTACAGCTTCCCCGGTGCGATCGCCCACAGCCCGCCCTAAAGGTAAAGCCTGTTGGTAGTACTCTAATGCCCGTTGTTTTTCTCCTAATTCCGAATAGACACCACCAATATTATTCAGGGTTTTTGCTTCCACGGCGCGATCGCCCACAGCCTGGGATAAAGGTAAAGACTGTTGGTAGTACTCTAATGCTTGTTGTTTTTCTCCTAAGGAATCATAGACAGCACCAATATTATTCAGGATGCTTGCTTCTCCGGCGCGATCGCCTACAGCTTGGAATAAAGGTAAAGCCTGTTGGTAGTACTCTAATGCCCGTTGTTTTTCTCCTAATTCCGAATAGACACCACCAATATTATTCAGGGTGCTTGCTTCTCCGGCGCGATCATCCACAGCCTGAGATAAGGATAAAGCCTGTTGGAAGTACTCTAATGCCCGTTGTTTTTCTCCTAATTCCGAATAGACACCACCAATATTATTCAGGGTGACTGCTTCCCCGGCGCGATCTTCTACAGCC
>NZ_JAVKEA010000042.1:0-15101 GCF_040221695.1 Coleofasciculus sp. E2-BRE-01
CTCGAGTACCGATGTCGTGAGTTATTTGGTTGATCATTACAAGCTCTTAGGTTTAGTCAAAACTGAGCGCAAGCGGCATCGAGATAATGCCGCTCGCTCACACGAAATCTGGGCTTCTTCTGGTTAAGTTGACACCAATGGGCATTGCCGTGCCCTTAAGGTTTCGATGAATTGAATCCCCTCTTACTCAGCAGCAAGAGGGGAATGGTTTCCATTCAACTTGTTTTCCCAGCGAGTGGGAAACCTGCAATGCCTTCGAGTGGAACCATCCATTAACAGTAAACGTTTCCATTCAACTTGTTTTCCCAGCGAGTGGGAAACGGCGAAAAGCAAAGACGCCTATTGATAAACTAAATGTTTCCATTCAACTTGTTTTCCCAGCGAGTGGGAAACCCAAATTTGAACCCATTGAAAAACACAACCCGAATAATCCGTTTCCATTCAACTTGTTTTCCCAGCGAGTGGGAAACCCTGAAGCTTGAAAGCCCCTACAGCCATGCATTCTAACGCAGATTTTGACGGCTGACATTTTCAGGTTCATTTCAGCCCCGCTTATTGAGACTAAATTGCAATTATTCAAGATCTTAAAACGCTAAAACCATTGCTATGCAAACCTTATAGCGATTTTGACGGCTGACCCGGTTTTTCGCCCTCGCTTTCAGCCGTCAAAATTTCGCCAACGGGTATCAAATTGCTGAGACACTGACCAACTTATAGCTTAGGGTATGAGAAAGGAAAGCGCGATCGCAACTTCCCCCTGTTCCCAGACGTAGCATACTACATCTCTACTATCGCTCAATCGCCTGTTGCAACCTAGCCTTATTAACCGAATAGGATAGAATCTCCAGTGTTTCCAGATTCGTCGCCAACACCGTCTCCACCGTAGCCCCCCAGAAACCACTGACAACTTTACGCCAAGCCTGACGCTGTGGGGAGTGGACATCCAGCTTACACCATTGTGCGATCG
Organism: Coleofasciculus sp. E2-BRE-01; assembly: GCF_040221695.1. Lineage (NCBI taxonomy): Bacteria > Bacillati > Cyanobacteriota > Cyanophyceae > Coleofasciculales > Coleofasciculaceae > Coleofasciculus > Coleofasciculus sp. E2-BRE-01. Next base: position 968 of record NZ_JAVKEA010000042.1, read on the forward strand.
CATCAGATAGAATTTCTATTTGATCCGGTAAAGGTTTGATTAACTCCACCAACTCCGCTAAATCTTGGGTCGAAAAAAGCGAACGGTGATGATTTAACAGTTCAATAAACGCAGCAACATTGTGTTGAAAAAATGAATCTGCCGCTGATTGAACAACATTCAGAGGTAAATCTAATCCCTCAGCAATCATCTCCAAACTCGCACCCAATTTCATCATCCGAGGGATAGCCTCTAACTTGGCTTTTAGTTTACCTTTCTGTCTGCCTTCATTTAACCCTTCTTGCTTGGCTTCCTGATAAACCCTAGTGTTTCTGAGTCCACTTATTTCTAACATGGCTTCTATCTCCTCCCGGCTTTTTTGCTGTAATTTCTCAACGATGATAGTTTCTATTAAATCAATCAGGTTTTCTTTTGCCAGTTGCTTAATTTCACGAGAGGTGAATTCATAACTTGCGGCTTGTTCTGGGGATTGATTAATCAGTTCAAAGAAGATACTGGGAAACTCCTGAAACAAGCTATAAAAAATCGTGTCCGTTTTCACGTTTTCCTAGGGACTTTCAGCACAGAGTTGACACCTGATACTGTGCCACCCCAGAAGCAGAAAATTCCTACAGCAACTATCTTGACAAAATAAACAGCTTATGAGTCATCGAGAACCAACAGGCGATCGCTAATTAGAATTCTCTCCTGAAATCGCCTGCTGTAGGATAGCTTTATTCACCGAAAGCTCAAAGGTTTCCAGCGTTTCCAGATTTTGAGCCAACCATTCCTCCACCGTCGCCGCCACCTTACCAGAGAGACAATCCCGCCAAGCCTGACGTTGTAGGGAATGGGCATCCTGCTTACACCATTGTGCGATCGCGTCAGACAGCGCTTCTATTTGATCCGGTAAAGGTTTAATTAACTCCGCCAACTCCCCTAAATCTTGAGCCGAAAAAAGCGAACGGCGATGATTTAACAGTTCAATAAACGCGGCAATATTATCTTCAGAAAATGACTGGGTTGCTAGTTGAACAACATTCAAAGGTAAATCTAATCCTTCCGCAATCATCTCCACACTTGCACCCAACTGCATCATGCGTGGGATAGTCTCTAACTTGGCTTTGAGTTTGCCTCGTTGTTCACCTTCTACTAACCCTTCTTGTTTTCCTTCTATTAACCCTTCTTGTTTGGCTTCCTGATAAACTTTAGTGTTTCTGAGGTCACTTAATCCTAACATGGCTTGTATCTCCTCTCGGCTTTTTTGCGGTAACTTGTAAACAATGATAGTTTCTATTAAATCAATCAGGTTCTGTTTAGTCGTCTCATCCGTTATCTGAACTTGAGCTTGTTCAATCAAACGCCTTGCCTGTTCTGGGGCTGTCTGTTCCCGCTCAATCACTAGCTTAACAATATTCACCCCAACAGATGCCGATGCTTCATCTCCTAACTCATCCAAGTATATCCGAGTCACTCGGCTAAAGAGTTCTTTAAATTGTAACGGCTGTTCCCTCTCAATCCGGCGACTGGGATAAATCACCACCACCCGCCACGGATAAGTCGGTTTATCTTGTCTCAAGTAGAGAAAGAGTTCCGCGAATATCCGATAGTATAAATCCGTGTCAGGTTGAAACTGAACTTCGACGACATAGAAAGGGGTTTCGGCGTTTTCATGGGTAGGAAAAAATAAGCCGTCGAGTCGAAATGCCAGTTGTTTGATTTCACGGGATGTAAATTGATAACTTGCGGCTTGTTCTGGGGATTGATTAATCAGTTCAAAGAAGATACTGGGAAACTCCTGAAACAAGCTATAAAAAATCGTGTCGGTTTTCACGCGCTCCTGAGACAAATATCACATAGTTGACAAGGGCTACTGTGCCATCCCTGACGGGAAATTTTTCTATGATGACTGTCTTGACAAAATAGATATAATGTGTTTTCAGCCAACCTGATCAGGGCGGGTTTTGTTGAAAGGTTATCGGTGGGTATCGACATTAAATCCCTAAACCCGCCCCTACAATTGACTCGATTAAATCGGGCGCACGTTGACAAAGGGCGCAGGGGGCGTACCCTACGGTTTTTAGGGTGTGGGTTGGGATGGATGGAGTTGTGCGATCGCATCCTTTATCCTGAATTGGGGAGATTCAACTGGCGGTATCTGACGCAGCACGACTAGATAACGAAAACTTTTAACATCGACGTTTCCGTTTTAATATTCTAAAGCCAAGCGGGTTTAGGGCTGCCCGAAAATGTCGCGGCTAAATCATGATTTGATCAGGGTTTGAGGATGTAGTATGATGTTCTTTGAATCCTGTATTGGGTTTATTTTAGTGCCAATTTTCAGTCGTAAACGCTTCAAAGCCTGATAATTCGTTATTTTTTTCGTTCTCGTGTCGGCAACTCTTAAATGCTACAACCATGTTGCATTACCCAATTGCCTAGACTCATTTTGAATCAGATTTGACAAAAAAGCCATTTAATGCATCGAACACCTGAACAAAAAAAGACAACAGGTGGAATGGGAATGCAATTATCCACCTGTTAGAAGATGTGCGATCGCATCAAACAGATAAAATGTAATAAGTGGGTCGGTGGAAATATACCCAACACTCCACCAATTCTCTAAGAAGTCCTCAAACCCTTATATAAACAAATGACAAATGACAAATGACCATCTCCAGTTGCCGCCGAAAACAGCATTACTCTTAATCAACCGTAAATCTCGTCAGGGGCAGGAGAATCTAGCCGAAGCCATTCGTCAACTGAAGCAATTGGGTTTTATTGTACTACAAGAATTAACCGAAGATCCACTCAAGCTTCCGGACATAATCCGTCACTATGAAAATCAGGTAGACCTGGTAATCATTGGTGGTGGCGATGGTACACTTAATGCAGCCATAGAGGGCTTAGTGGATACTCAGTTACCCTTAGGCATTTTACCCTTGGGTACGGCGAATGATTTAGCGCGGACGTTGAACATTCCCATTGCTTTACCCCAAGCTTGCCAAGTCATTGCTACGGGTCGATATCAGAGAATAGATCTAGGTTTGGTTAATGAGCAATATTTTTTTAATGTGGCTAGTTGTGGGTTGGGTGTGGAAATTACTCAGCGCCTCACCAAAAATGCTAAACGCCGTTGGGGAATTTTGGCGTATCTCGCTACAGCATTAAAGGTGATTTGGCAAGCACGACCTTTTCGGGCAGAAATTCGCATCAATGGAGAATCGATTCGGATCAAAACGATTCAAATTGCTATCGGGAATGGGCGGCATTATGGTGGGGGAATGACTGTGTTTCATGATGCCACAATTGATGATAAAAAACTGGACTTGTACAGTTTGGAAATGCGTCATTGGTGGCATATTTTATTGATCCTTCCTGCGTTATGGAAGGGACGCCACACGGATTTACCTGGAGTCCGGACTCTTCACGGTACGGAATTTGAAATCTATACTAGCAAACCTCGTTCTATTAATACGGATGGAGAAATTACAACCTCTACACCAGCAACCTTTCGAGTGATTCCGCAAGTTATATCTGTTTTGGTTCCCAGATAGGGATGCTCCCCCAGCTTCCCCAGCTCCCCCAGCTTCCCCAGCTTCCCCAGCTTCCCCTCACCACAGCACTTATTCAGTAGCCCAGCAGCCCCTACTTACACCCCCTATTTCCTGTTCCCTCACCCTTAAAGGACTACTGTAAAGATTGAGCCTTGGGGTTGGTTGTCTGTGACGAATATTCTCCCCTGATGCGCCTCAATGACCATTTTACAAAAGGTTAAACCCAAGCCAATTTGAGACACGCCATTCATTAAATCTCCCACTTCATATTTATCAAAAATATGGTGTTTGCGTTCTTCACTAACTCCTAGACCTGAATCAATAATCTGAAGCTTGGCTTGGGCGTTGGGGAAATTGGAGGATACCGACTCATTGGGAGAATTTACGGCGACAATGACTAAATTTTCTGGGGGAGAGAACTTAATCGCATTAGAAATTAAATTCTCCAAAACGCGATGAAATAAATTGATATCCAGACAAAGAGAAGCTGGGGTTTTGTCCAGCTTACCTATTAGTCTAATCTTTTTATGTTCTGCAATGGCTTGGAATTGGAAAATCACGTCAGCCACTAATTGATTTAAATCAACATCAGTCTGATTCAAAACCATTTTGCCGGATTCCATTTTCGCTAACATTAGCAAGTTATCGATCATGGAGTTGAGTTCACGACTCGAATCAGAAATAATTTGCAATCGCTGTAAATCTTTGTCATTGCCTGTACTTTGCAACAGCAAATCGCTACAGAGTAAAATATTAGTCAGCGGATTTCTTAAATCATGGACAATCATATTTGATAAATCTTCCCGCAGACGTAATGTCGCTTCTAGGGCATCATATTGCTGCTTAATCCGTAACATCGATCGCACTCTTGCCCGCAGTTCAATTCCACTGACAGGTTTGGTGATAAAATCATCAGCACCTGCATTTAGCGATCGCGCCAAGTCTTCTTTGGAGTTGAGTGCCGTTACAATAATCACGGGAACGTGTTTCCAATGGGAATCGGATTTGATCGTGCGACACACCTCAATGCCATTTAACTTTGGCATCATCACATCCAGTAAGATGACATCCGGTTCGATGGAGTCGAGCAGGTTTAACGCTTCTTCACCACTGGCGGCATAAAATAAGTCATACCCTTCTCGATAGAGATGGGCTTCAATCACATCAAAGGCATTCGGATCATCATCCACGATTAAGATAGATGTATTCTGATTTAGGTTAACCATAGATTTAAGTAGGTAGGGACAATAAAAGTTAACGGTTGAGATCGTCATTCGTCATTCGTCATTCGTCATTCGTCATTCGTCATTCGTCATACTCGCGCAAGCGAGAAGCAAGCTACGTCATTTGTAAGGGTTTGAGGTCTATTTATATAACTTAATAGAGTTGAGTTTATTTCCACCAACCTACTTAGATAGTTGAACTTTAGCTAATTTGTTGTTTTAGCCTTTTTAGTAAAAAATACGGCGACTGGAGTGGATATAATTTGACCATGTTAGTTCAGTATCTCAGAGACAGACAATAACTGTCAGTGATGTCTGACCGACAAAAACGTGATATCAGGTTCGTCTAATACCAAGTTGCATTTAAAGATATAACTTCCTCTCCCCCTGCTTCCAGACGCGCCATGGCGCGTCTCTACATTGCTTCCCCCGCTCCCCCTGCTTCCCCTAGCCAATGTTACCGATGCAGATACTGTTCAATGAGCGTCACCAACTTTTTCAAGCGAATCGGCTTCGCCATATACTCCGTCGCCCCTGCTGCCAAGCATTTTTCCCGATCGCCCGGCATTGCCAACGCCGTCACCGCAATAATCGGCATCCGAGGTAAATCATTGTCCGCCCGAATCTGGCGGGTTGATTCTAATCCATCCATTTCTGGCATTTGAATATCCATGAGAATTAAATCCGGTGGATGCTGCTTGGCTTGTTGCACCGCTTCAATCCCATTCCTAGCTAAAACCACCCGAAACCCTTTACTGTGCAAATAATCCGTCAAGGTGATAATATTTGCCTCATTATCTTCTGCCAATAAAATTAACGGTAACTGTTCCTCAACCACAGGCGGATGTATCTCCGGCGGTGTGGTAAACAACTGACTCAATACTGATTGTAACTGGGGACGAGAAACGGGTTTTAGTAAATAGTCAGACGCCCCTAACTCTAAAGCTTGAGTCGGATCATCGACAACAGAAACCACAACCACAGGAATGGATTGAGTCGCTAAATTTTCCTTTAACTGCACCAACACCTCCCAACCGGAAATATGCGGCAGTAAAATATCTAAGATAATTACATCCGGGTTAAACGTCTGCACCGCATCAATCGTGCCTTCCCCTTGGGGATGAATCAAAACAGTGATGCCTAATTCTCCCAGATACCGGGCAATATGGTTAGCTGAAGCATCGGAGTCTTCCACCACTAAGGCTTTGTGAATCGGCGGCAATTCTCCAACCATTAGTTTAGGTTGCTTCAATCTTTCCCCGATACGACTTGGATGTTTCCAGGGAAGGTTTACCGTAAAGCAACTGCCTTTCCCCACCTCACTTTCCAAGGCAATACTCCCGCCTTGTAATTCCACAATTCGCCGCACTAGCGCTAACCCTAACCCGGTTCCCGCATAGCGACGAGAGAGACTGCTATCTAATTGGACAAAGGGTTTAAACAGTTTATCCAGATTTTCTGGGGCAATGCCAATCCCGGTATCGATAACACTCAACTGCAACTGTTCTCCATCAGGATCAGTAGTCACCTGCAACGATACCTTACCCCCATCAGGCGTAAATTTTACCGCATTACTTAATAAATTGACTAACACTTGGCGGATGCGCCGTTCATCCACTTCAATTTCGCTTAATCCCGGTGCAATGTGGTAATCGAGTCGAATATTTTTTTGCTGCGCTTGCTGTTTAATAAAGGTTAAACTCGATTCACACAGACTGTTGACAGAGACAAGGGAAACCGAGAGGGACATCTTCCCCGACTCAATTTTAGACAGATCCAGAATATCGTTAATTAACTCTAACAAATGCTTACCACTTTCTTCGATTGTCGCCAAGGATTTGCGCTGTTTGGGGGTTAATGAACCATACACCTCTTCCTGGAGTGCCTCCGCTAACCCCAAAATCGCATTTAACGGGGTGCGTAACTCATGACTCATACTTGCCAAAAACTCATCTTTTAACCGAGTCGCCCTGGCTAATTCCGCATTGGCTAAACTAATCCGTTCGTTACTTTCGCGTAACTGTTTTTCGGCTTGCTTGCGTTCGGTGATATCATAGACTAAGGCACAAGACCATAATAGGTTTCCCTGGTCATCGAGGACGGGACTGGTGGACATATATGCCCAGATATTGTTTCCAGTTTTCGTGCGTAATTCAACCTCTTGGCGATGAACCTGGTTTGGATGCAGAGGGATGCTTGAAGCGGAAGTGAAACGATTATCTCCAGGGGGGAGAAAATCCGCGATCGCATGTCCTAATATTTCCACCTCGGTATACCCCAACATCCGTGCCATTGCCTGATTAATGTAGGTGGTATTGCCTTGGGCATCCGTTACCCAGATTCCTTCTTCGGCGAGTTCCACAATTTGGGCATAGCGCGTCTCGGTTTCCCGAATCTGAGATTCTAACTTCTGGTTGAGGCGTTTAATCTCATGTTCCGCTTGCTGGCGTTCGGTAATATCGGTGAGAAAGGCAATCACAAAGGTGCCATGCTTGGTTTGAATCGTACTTAGTCCTACCTCAATGGGAAATTCAGTTCCATCCTGACGTTTGGCATACAAATCCTTGGATTTCCCCATGGAACGTTTACTGGGATGGGTGAGATAATCCGCCCGATGATGAGTATGGATGGAGTGATAGCGTGGCGGCATTAAGTATTCAATTTTGCGCCCAAATACCTCGGTGCGATTATAGCCAAATAAGTCTTCAGCTTTGGCATTAAAGACAATAATTTCTCCCTGGGCATTGGTGACAATAATCGCTTCTGACGCCGATTCTAAGAACGCCCGAAACTTCGCCTCACTATCCCGCAATTCCGCTTCTGTCGCTTTGCGATCGCTAATATCTTCGACGACAGCCAGGGCATAGTTGGGTTTGTTTTCTGAATCACACACCCGCGAGATGGAAATATAGACCCATCGGGATTGTCCATCGTTACGGATATACCGTTTTTCCGTGGCATAGGTGGACGTTTTCCCAGACATTAACTGCTGTAAATACTCAATATTGTGTTCCCGATCATCCGGGTGAGTAATATCTTGTACCCGCCGCCCCACTAATTCGGATTCAGGATACCCGGTAATCTCACAGTAGCGTTGATTCACCCGCAAAAGTTCGCCAGAAGAGGGAGTGACAAGGGCAATCCCCACCGAGGCTTGTTCAAAGATAGCCCGGAAGCGTTCTTCACTATCATGTAATGCCCGTTCTGCTTGTTTGCGTTCGGTAATATCATGAATAATCGAAACCAGAAAAGTACGGTCTTGAATCTCAATCGGACTGGAATAGACTTCCACCTCTCGAATCTCTCCCGACGCCAGACGGTGAGGAAAGACAAAATAGGTTCGTTCCTCTAATTTTGCCCGTCTCATCTCCGCCCGAACTTGAGGCAATGGCAGACAATTGAGATCCGTAATCGTTTTGGTGATTAACTGCGATCGCGAATACCCATAAAACTTAACCGCCGCCCAATTCCCATCCGCAATCGCCCCCGTTTCCGGATCAATTAACAGTTTAATCGCCTTACTCCTCTCAAACATGGCACGAAACCGGGATTCACTGTCTCGCAGGGCAGCTTCTGCGGCTTTGCGATCGCTAATATCGGTGTGCGAACCCACCATCCGCACCACTTTACCCTGGTCATCCCACAGGGCTTGTCCGCGATCCAGAATCCATTTATAGGTGCCATCTTTACACAAGAGGCGATGCTCACTACTATAATAGGGAGTCTTCTGGTCAAAATGGTCTTGAATCAGCCCCATCACCCACTCTAGGTCATCAGGATGGACTCGTTTAGACCAATCATCTAGGTGATTGGGAATTTCATTGTCCTCATAGCCCAACATTTCCTTCCAACGGGGCGAAAAGAAAACCTGATTGGTTTTCACATTCCAATCCCAGATGCCATCATTATTCCCCCGCAGGGCTAAATGCCAGCGTTCCTCACTCACCCGCAAGGCTTCCTCAGCTTGTTTGCGATCGGTAATATCAGAGGCAATGCCATCCAGTCGTAGGGGATGACCCTCCTGATCATAAGTCACCCGCCCCCGATCATAAAGCCAGCGAATCTTTCCATCCGGTCGCTGAATCCGATATTCTAGACTGTATGTACCTTGTACCCGTAACTGTTGATGAAAGGTACTAACCTGGACATAATCATCAGGATGAACTACCTCTAGCCGCAGGTGAGGATGAGCAAAGAAGTCTTGTACCAGACGCCCATAGACGGTTTCCGTGGCTGGACTTAGATACAGCACCTGATCAGTCGTCGCGGAAATTGACCAGACGACATCATCCAGGGCATTGAGAATACTATCCAAACGCTGTTTATTTTGGCGCAATGCCACTTGGGTTCGCAATGCAGAGATACCGTAAGCCACGTCATTTGCCAATTCCGTCAGTAATCTCACTTCGGCTGGATCAAAGGCGTCAGGTTCACTGGCATAGATATTTAATGCTCCCAGACAGGTTCCTTCTACAATTAAGGGTAAGGCAATGGATGACGCATACCCCTGCTGACTCGCCGCATCTCGCCACAGCCGATAACTGGAATCAGTGAGAATATTTTGGATAATTCTGGGTTCTTGGGTGCGAATCGCGGTTCCAGTCGGTTCTGTACCAGGTTCATTATCCCCCCAACTAATCTGTAAGGCTTCAACGTAACCCTTCTCATACCCCGCTTGAGCAACGGGACGCACGGTTTTAGCATTATCATGTTGAACGAACCCAATCCAGGCACAACGATAGCCGCCGAAGTCCACAATAATTTGACAGATATTGTGCAGCAGGGTGGCTTCATCGGTAGCTAAGACTAAAGCCTGGCTACATTCACTCAGGGTTCGCAGGGCGCGATTGGCGTGATAGAGTTCTTGTTCTGACTGTTTAAGCTCTGTGATATCCTGAGCTACAACCATACCAACGATGATTTCGCCCGTCTGGTTTCTCAGGGGTAGGGCATGGATAATAAAAATACGATCGCCAAAGGGCATTTCCTGGGTAACGGTTTCGCCCGCTAAGACTTGGCGATAGAGGGGTTCTAGCTGGGTACAGGTTTGGGGAGGTAAGCATTCTTGTATGGTGTTCCCTTCTAATTGGGTTTTGGATAAACTGACACTAGCTAAACCACTCCCATCTGCCAGTAAATAGCGTAATTCATGGTTAAATAGAAGGACGGCTCCATTAGGGAAATTTTCCACAACTGCCCGATAACGGGCTTCACTCTCCCGCCAACGGCGATCGCGTTCCTGTAAATGTTGTTCTAAACGGTAGGACAGGTAAGCGGCGAGAAGGGAACCACCGATACCAATAATCGCAGAAAGTGCCAAAATTGACCCGGTAAACTGGCGCTGTTGGTCTAAGGTTTGGTTGAGTAGCGTCTCTTCCTGTTGTTCAGTGATCAGAAACTGCTGGATTTCAGCGTTGACTTGATCCATGACTTGTTTCCCCTCCACCAGTTGATCGATGAATTCTGGGGATTCCGTGGCGGTTTCCGGTTTGGCATCCACTAATCGGAGATTGCGTTGTAGCAAGCTGACTCTCGCGGTAGCTAATTCACGAATCCGTTGCAGGCGATGGGTTTGGGCGTGTTCTTGGGCAATAAGTTGACGCAATTGATCCAGAGTTACCGGAATTTGGGCGATCGCGGATTCATAGCGATCCAGAAAGTCTTGACGGCGGGTAATTTCATACCCTCGGACAGCAGTTTCGGCTTCTAGGAGATCGGAGTGTAAGCTTTTTGTTTCCAGACGCACCCGTTGGGTATGTTGTAACCGAGTTTCGGCTTGGGCGGTTTGGAATTGCAACCAGCCAAACGTGGCGAGTGAGGTGACTAGACAGGTGACAGGAATCGCCAGGATCAACTGGCGTTTTTGTTGACGGGAAATCGTGATCCGGCGAGATAGTCGAGGTTGGGCGAGGTTGCGATCCATGCTAGGTGCTGCATCCGAAAGCTGATTCCACTCCTATCTAGCATAGGAGTTTTGATTGTGTAGGGGCGGGTTTCACGATTAACAGTTCTTGTTACCGCTTCTAAAAACCTAGACAAACCTACCCACAAGTAATTCTGTCTTGGTATAAGTCCACGGTGTAACTTTTGGTCGATAACCCAGATGTAACTAAACCCGCCCCTACTGTCGCTGGGTTTCGATGCGGATCAGTTGTCCATTGGCTTCATCGGTGAGAATGTACAATAGTCCATCCGGACTTTGGCGCACATCCCGCACCCGTTGACCGATATCGATGGATGTCTCATTTACGACATTGCCAGATTCATCGAGTTCAATATGGCGGACATCCCGCGAAACCAATCCTCCCGCAAATAAATCGCCCTGCCACTGGGGAACGCGATCGCTATCATAGATAACCAGACCGGATGGTGCGATCGCCGGAGTCCAGACTAATTTGGGCTCGACCATTCCTGGACGAGACTGCTGATCAGAAATGATTCCCCCAGAATATTCGCGGCTATGGGTGACGAGGGGCCAACCGTAGTTTTCACCGGCTTCCACCAGATTTAATTCATCGCCGCCTCTAGCACCATGTTCCGTAGACCAAATTCGACGGGTTTGGGAATCGAAGGTGAGTCCCTGGATATTGCGATGTCCGTAACTCCAGATGGCTGGATCAGCGTCTGGGGATTCGACGAAGGGATTGTCATTGGGTATTGTACCATCGTCGTTGAGCCGGATAATTTTACCTAAATGACTGCGGCGATTCTGTGCCTGTTTACGGATTAAATCACCGTCGAGTTGTACTGGTGGATTTCCCCCATCACCGATCGCGATTAACAGGGTATCGTCAGGTAACCAAACAATGCGGGAACCGAAGTGCTGTCCCCCCGATTTAAGCTGAGATACCTGGAAAATTACCTCTAAATCACTGAGGGCGTTACCATCAAATTTGGCACGAGCAACTCGTGTATGATTAGCTTGGCGCGTGCCGTGGGAATAGGTAAGATAAACCCAAGAATTCTCAGAGAAGCGAGGATGAAGCGAGACATCCATTAACCCACCCTGCTTCACCGCAAAAACCTCTGGCACCCCAGCGATTGGTGTGGGATCAAGTACCCCATCGCGGGCAATTCGCAGTTGTCCCGATCGCTCCGTAATCAGTATCGCACCATCGGGTAACCATGCCATCCCCCAGGGATGATCTAACCCTTCGATGACGGTGGTTTTCTGGACACCTTGAGGAGTGGCGACTGAATCAGCCGACGCTGTTGCATCTGGCGATGAGGCGGAATCCACCGATTCGGGTGGAGTTTTGGAAACGGTGGCGGTATCGGATGGAGGGGTAAATGCACAACTGGTGAGTGTAACGAGTGCGATCGTACTCCCAGTTCCTTGGATCAGGCGAGCGATGTTGAGGTTCATAATGATATTCCGTCTGATGTGGTTGGGCATATTTCCCACTATAAAATGCTGGAAGGACGATAATTCCACCGCTTGTATATAACTGGGGTGTTGGGGAAGAGCGATCGCATTTTATATCAAAGTGTTTCTGGAAAAGCGCTCTATCTTGCTCCACTTGATTTACCTAAAACATTGGCGGTATGTTCGAGAGGACATTCTTGACGGTTACTGCTTAGGAAAGCTATGACTCGACTAATCCTAACAGGAACTACGGCGATAGACACTTCAGTAACAAAAGTTACACCCAGTTTGAGATCAGCAATCCAAGGCGTAGAACTGATCCGTTATTCCTTGCTGGGAGAATATTATAGGCGATCAGAGTAGACTAGGAGCATGACCAATCACTTCCTATTGCCCTTAGCTACATTGCAGTCTGGACAAGTGACTTGCATATTCCGAGTATCTACAGTTAAGTGAGGGGAAAACGAAAGCGGCTCTATATGGTCAATATGAGAACCTTTTAGGTGAATGGCTTTCTTGCAGATAGCACAACATTTCCCTTGAGTCTGGTATTGTTTCCGCTTCCAAAGCTTCCCCTCTTTTGAATCACGCCAACGAATGAATTCTGAGCGCGGATCGTACTTAGCATTAATCTCAGTAGCTTTTTCATTGAGGGTATTGAACGCAACATCAACTTGCTGAGTCGTTTTAAAAAGGTTTTTAACAAGTTGGTTGAAAGGATAATGAGTCATCGCTGTACCTGCGGTCATTTTTTATCATTCGGTGTCAGTAAAAGCTATATACTGTATTTACTTTTAATCGTTGCCGCCGTAGCTTCAAGTTCGGCAAGAGCGCTATCCGTATCAGACATTGATTGACTAAGCTGTCTTGCCAGTTTATTAATTTCGGGGTCGGTAGCACAACAAAAAGGAACTTCGACAACGTTGTTTAATCGCTCCAGCAACGCTTGTAAAACCCCTTCAAGAACCTGGCGACTTGTCGGCTTAACACGAGGACGCTGCAAGTAATCTCTAATTGAAACAATCACATCACTTACCGCATAAATATAGGTTCGACCTTGCTTGGCTACCAAAGTCAGATTTTTAGTAATCACTTCAGCGTGATAGCTACTCGCGCCATATCCTTGTAACTGTCTGCGGGTTGTTAACTTTTCTTCGTTCATTTCTTTAGGTTTACTAAGCTGCATTTTCATACTCATCATATTTGGCTAACAACGCTTCAATCCAAGGATCTTCAGCTTGTTTCTTGGTCATCATTGTTTCAATTGATTAGCTTGAACGATAGTCAATTTTGGTAAAACTGTGTCAGGCTTAAAGAGTGTTTTTAATTTTGAGCCGATTACCTATTTATTAGTTAACAAGAAATATTGGTTTAATCGGTTTTGTCGAGTACCAGTTTCCCAAGAGTCCAATTGACTCCACACACACTCTCCCTTGTGAGGAAAATCTAGTCAGTGGTATAGCATTGAGCGCCAGAACGCCCCCCATCTCTTGAATAAGCCGACCTATCTCCACAGGTTCGCCCCGCTCTATCGGTATCATAAGGACATTCGCAATTGCCAGCTTTTGATTCTCTTACAGGTTGAGGTTCGGCAACTGTCAATCAGAGCGCTGCCTTTCCCAGAGTTTGCATATTAATAGCTTTTTGTATAGTCCTGCCTAAAATTTTAAACTCAAAAGATGTACAACTCCCTCGCGATAGCGATCGCTCCCATGATCGGGTACTGTAAGGATTCACGCGCCCTCTGTGGGCATGACAATGTACGTTAGGTCAACATAATATACACTAGCAATCGCTCTCTCTTCCTCTTCTGGTTACTCCCACATTTTTTGTGATTTTTGCTGGATTGACACTCCCCCGGCTATAAAAGCGCGGGGGATTCTTCCGTCACAGGGAGGTAGAGTTTAGCGTCTTCCAGGACGTGACCTTTACCCTCAGAAAGCTTACCAACCGTGTGTCCCACGGCTACGACTCCTCTAATTTCTATAATGCGAGCGGATGCCACATCC
>NZ_JAVKEA010000043.1:0-23574 GCF_040221695.1 Coleofasciculus sp. E2-BRE-01
GGCTTTTTGAATCCATTGAAGAGTTAGAATCTTTGTTGCATCAACTTTTAAATGAAGACAAGCTAGTTATTAACTGGGGGCGCAAACTGAAAAATAAGGGTAATGCTCTTATCACAGTTTAAATGCATGACAGCTTATGACTTGCTGAATAAGGGTTGGGGTAAGAGAAGGAAACAGGGGAAAGGTAAGAAGCCAGACAATAAACTGTCATGCCTTTAAATTAGGAATGGGTAGCGAGCAAGATGCTCGCACTGAACGTGATTTCGCCATTATTGACATTAAGGTTTAAATGCCGAACAGCTTACTGTAGCCGGGGTCAAATAAATTCAAGTCTGGCTTAACTGAGCAATATTCAACCGGACATGATATTATAATTACAAATCCCATATTGCCATTAGAGTGCCAGAATTTGCTGATGATTTAATCCACCGACACGTTAATTTTTTCTTGCTCAGAGGCTTGGCATCCATCAAGAAGGCTTTGCCTGTTAAGCTAGAACTATCATAAATTGTTTCTTTGCGGGATTTATCTTTCACTCCTTTCATCATTTCGCTCCTGAGTTAATGGCATGAATTAACCCAACCTTAACCTTTTATTTGAGCGTCTTGGTGAAGCGGTAATGAAGGTTTAACTCAAAACTGTAAAGCTTTTATTTTTTATTTTCAAAGATTATTGACAAGTAGTCGGACAAAACAAAACAGCACGCCCACTAAGTTTTGTAAACAACCCTCAAACCCTTACAAAGGACTTAGCTTGCTTCTCAATGAAAGCGAGTATGACGAATGACAAATGACAAATGACGAATGACTGATTCTCAGCAAAAACTCATTGAACTGCTGTTTAATTGATCTCGGTCAGACTAAATGATTTATTATAGACTCAGCTAGCCGATATGGGTTTAGCTAGTCAGATACTGAAGTCAAGATACATTTCCAGGGATTTAACGTAGTGACACAGACAGCCACATTAGCGGTAACACCGTTTCGCCAACAACTGAGGACACCTTTAACTAAAAACAAAATTACAGTTCTGCAAATCAATCTGGGAAAACGCTGTAATCTCGCCTGTACCCATTGCCATGTGGAAGCGGGACCTAAACGCACAGAAGAACTGACGCCGGAAATCTGTGCCCAACTTATCGAACTAATTCATCGCTTTCCGCAAATCCAAACCGTTGATTTGACTGGCGGTGCGCCGGAAATGAATTATGGGTTTAAACCCTTAGTTGAAGCAGCGCGGGCAACGGGAAAGGAGGTGATTGTGCGGTCAAATTTGACGATTTTCTTTGAACCGGGATTCCAGGATTTGCCAGACTACTTTGCTCAACATCAGGTGAGAGTTGTTGCCTCGCTTCCCTGCTATTTAGAGGATAATGTGGATAAAATGCGGGGGAAAGGAGTTTACAATGATTCGATTCGGGCAATTCAACGATTAAATCAATTGGGGTATGGGAAAAATCCGCAGTTAATCCTGGATTTGGTTTATAACCCGGTGTTGCCTGTGAGTGAAGATTTTTCCTTAACGCCGAATCAGGTGAAGTTGGAACAGGATTATAAACGGTTCCTTCAGGAAAATTTTGATATTGAGTTTAACCAGTTGTTTACGATTACCAATTTGCCCATTGGCAGAACCAAGTTTTATCTGCAACGAACCAAGCTGTATACGCCGTATCTGAAGTTTCTGGAAGATAATTTTAATCCGACGACGGTGGAACATTTGATGTGTCGAAATGAACTCTCGATTGATTATCGAGGAAATGTTTACGACTGTGATTTTAATCAAATGGAAGAGATTCCGGCTCAGTCTGGTACGGGGGAAACATTAACCGTGGGTAAGCTATTAGCCGCAGGAAACTTAGATATCATTGACGAAATTCGCACAGCTTCCTATTGTTACGGTTGCACCGCCGGGTGTGGTTCGAGTTGCGGTGGTGCTTTGACTTGAGGGAACAGGGAACAGAGAAAAATGTCCTAACCTGTCTTGGTACTGCTATAGCTGTTGGCGTTATTTCTGAGGTACACAGATAGATCCCCGACTTCTTCAAGAAGTCGGGGATCTTGCTTAAGCTGCTGTATAACCAAGTTGACTTTATAACAAATGACAAATGACAAATGACAAATGACCAATAACAACTCATAATTCATCATTTCTCATTTGCAGTGCTAATTTGGCAGCCCCAACCATTCCCGCCTGATTACCTAGCGTAGCAGGAAGTAACTGTAAACCTGTACGAGAACTCGGTAACACTCGACGTTCAATTTCTGCCCAAGCCGCCGGGAAGAAAAATTTGGCACTTGCACTAACTCCACCGCCAATAATAATCGCCTCTGGAGTAAGGACATAAATCAAACTCGCCAGTCCTGCGCCTAAATCCCGTCCGTAATGGTTCCAAAATTCTAACGCTTTTGGATTACCTTCATTTGCCAAAATCCCCAGTTCAGTTGGTTCTTTTCCGGTACGGCGACGAATTGCCCCAATGGACAGATATTGTTCCAGAGACCCTTGATTGCCACTATTACAAGGTGGACCCTCTGGATTTAATGTGATTAACCCCAATTCCCCGGCTGCGCCCTGATGACCGACAAAGAGTTTTCCATCTAGAATAACTGCACCGCCGACGCCAGTACCCAACGTCAGCATAATCAGATGGCGAAACTGACGTCCTGCACCTAACCAAGCTTCGCCTAAACCCGCGCAATTGGCATCATTGGCGATAATCGTCGGACAACCTGTTTTAGCTTCTAACCAATCCGCTAAGGGAATATCATGCCAATCGTTGAGGTTAATCGCTACTCTCGCAATCCGTCCGGTTGCATCAGCAGGTCCGGGAGTACCCACACCAATGGCAATTACGCTATGGTTAGTATCAAGTTGTGCGATCGCGTCAGCCATTACCTCAACCACGGCTTTTGGAGTTGAGGGTTGGGGCGTCGCCACCGTTACAGATTGGATGCAAGTGCCATTTTTCTGGAAGAGTCCCAGCTTAATCGCGGTTCCACCTAAGTCAATACCAATTACGTCATTTGTCATTTGTCATTCGTCATTTGTCATTCGTCAGGTAACGGGGAACGGGGAACAGGGAACAGGGAACAGGGAAAGGGGAACAGGCTATATTAAACCATACTAATCAGCAATGTTGAATGAATTCCAAAAGGCTTGGAATTCTTGTTCGGCGCGGCGATAATTGGCTTTTTTCTGTTCTAAAGCAGCTTGGGAGATTTCGCCATCTTGGAATTGTTTTTGAGCGAGTTCAAATTCGAGTTTAGCGATCTGATACGCTTGTTTTTTAAGCGTGCCTTCTACAGAACCCACCCAGTTGGGAAAACCCAGATGCTGTGTTTCCCAGCCAGTATGACCAATTTCCGCCATTTGGCGATCGCCTAAAATCGGTTGGCTGGTTTCGGTTAACTGTTGGAAGCTGGACAGGGCGTTTCTAATTTGTTGAATGCGTTCTAGAGAGTTTGAGAGAGAAAAGCGTTCATTTAGGGTATAGTCAACAGGTTCATCGGGATGAACTGGAGAAAGAGATGGGTTATCTTGAGATACATTAGCGGGTTGAGGCAGTTGGGCGACAGAACTTGTCCACCAAAACCCCGCACTAGCTAGGGGAATGAGTAGTAACCCACTCATGGCGGCGAAACGTATAGACTTGGGTTGGATAAATTTCATACAAAGAAAGCTGATAAAATTCTCAGCTTTGAAAACTTATGTCTTCATTATTCGACGAGAATGAGACGATTTCCGGTTCCTGGAAAAGTTTTGACCCTTCGCGGCGCTACGGAACCTGATTTGTAGGGGCGAGTTTAGGGACTTTCTTGTCGCTATTGATGATAACGTTGGTGCAAAACCCGCCCTGACTAAGGTTGGGCTTAAGCTGTCATGCATTTAAATTGGGTATTAGTAGCGAGCAAGATGCTCGCACTACATACAATAATTTCGCCATTATTGACATTAAGGTTTAAACCCCGAACACCTTAACTTCCCCATCTCCGCCATCTCCCTCATCTCCCTCATCTCCCCTATCGCCCTCATCTCCCTCATCTCCCTCATCTCCCCCATCTCCCTCATCTCCCCTATCGCCCACGAGGATTAATAATCTCCGTTAACCCTTCTCCCAATAGCGATAAGCCAACCACCATAGATGTCATCGCTAAACCCGGAAATAACGCTGTCCACCAAATCCCTGTAGGTAAAGCATCCAGCGCTTGACGCAAATCATGTCCCCATTCTGGGGTTTCTGCCGATAGCCCCAGTCCCAAGAATCCCAGTCCACCTAAAATTAAAATAGCGTCGGCAGCATTGAGGGTAAATAAAACCGGGACACTTTGAATCACATTGAGAAACAAATAACGGGAGAGAACCCGCCCAGGAGAAGCACCCATCGCTTGCGCGGCTTCGATAAATAGTTCAGTTTTGACGCTGGCGGTATGATTACGGACAACGCGATAATATTGGGGAACGTAAGAAATACTGAGTGCGATCGCGGCATTAAAGACGCCTCGCCCAACCACAAAGGCTAGGGTAATAGATAGCAGCAATCCGGGCAAGGTATAGATCGTATCCATCAAAAACAGCAACACCCGATCTAATCTACCGCCGAGATACCCACTAATTAACCCCAAGGGAACACCAATAATTAAACTCAAGCTGGTTGCCAGAATCACCACCTTTAACGCCGCTTGAGTACCAAATAAGGTGCGGGAGAAAACATCATACCCTTGGCGTGTCGTACCGAACCAGTGTTCACCACCGGGAGGTTCATGAATCGGGTTAATCAGGGATGCGGTGGGATCTTGCAGCCATCCCCATGCTTGAAAAACAGGGGCAAAAATAGCGATGAGGATGAAAACCAAGGTGATAATTATCCCCACCGCCATCAGTTTCATCGAAAGGCTGGCATATCGGCTAAAACGTAAAAGATGAGACAATCGCAGTCGCGTCAGGGTCATTGGTAAGGTTTCCTCGCCAAAAAATCTAATAAAATGGTCTGGTGAGGTTGCCCTAGAGGACGCACCTGACCCGCTACTTCCGAATAAGCCTGACCTGCCTGAATTTGTTCGGGCGTCAACAAACCCAGATCCCAACCTTCTTGTAATACCAATTGATTCAATTCCACCGTTAACGGCGCGTGGAATATATGACGAATAACGTGGGCATCATTATAGCAATCAAACTTTGTAAATTGGGGGAGAGAATAGCAAATTTCTTCGAGTAATTCTCGCCGCATCGCTTCCTCTGGCGTTTCGCCCGGTTCAATATGACCGCCAAAGAACCCCCAGCACCCTGGATAAAGAATACCTGGGATATCGTTCCTAAGCTGCATCAGGAACCGTCCCGAACGGTAGAGAATCGCGATCGCGACTTCAATCGATTGACTCTTCATTGTTCACTACTGATACCATGTTGTTGTAGCTGGTGTTGTTGTAGCAGGCTTCTTATGACAAATCATTCAGCCTTCCGTTCGATCTGTTCTGTTTCTTGAAGATAGAGTTCACCCATTTCCTGTCCACTAATAGGAATACTTTGAAATTGTACCTGTCCCCCAATTACAACCTGATCCCCCACATTGGGAAGTTCTTGATTGCTGACTACCCAAATTTTGCCGGTGGTGTCCTGAACTTGATAAGCGCCGGAGTTCAAAAAGGGGGCTTGGCTAATCACTTGACCTTGCAGGTAAACCACATCCCTGGCATTCTGAGCCGATTGAATCTCACTAATTGCGGTGAGATTTGCAGTAGGAGCGCTACCCATACCAGGGGGAGTAGGGACATAGCTACAACTTACCAGTCCTCCCCCAAACAGCAAAGCACACATTGGCAGGAGATAAAACATAGTTGACCTTTGGCGGGTTGGAATTGACGAGCAAAGGCGTGAGCGATGGTCGTTTTGAGCAGACATTGCCATGACTGTTCCGTTACATAAAACTTACACAAATCTACCAATACCCGCTAGAATCTGCCGTTTACTTCCTGCTTCGTCCTGATGGTGGCGGCACTCAACACCCCGGCTCCGCTCGGTGTTGACGCCCTCGCGGAGCCGAAGCGTCAACCAGTCCACAGGCTATCACCGTCTAACTGGCGGCTATCTCCAAATTGAATGATGCGTTCAGATCGCGATCGCATTCAAACCCACAGTTGTCACACCGGAAAACCCGCTCAGATAGAGGCATTGAGTCTTTCTCTGTGTGGCACTGGGAGCAAGTTTTAGTTGAGGGATACCATCTCTCAACTATGACTAATATTGACCCATACAATTGGCACTTATACTCTAACTGGCGTTTGAATTCAAAAAGCCCATATCTTGGATAGCTTTGGCTAACTTGTGATTAGCCATCATACCGGACACATTTAAATTCTCAATCCCTATCCGGCTGTGGTTTTTGGCTAGATAGGTAGTGAGGTTGTGCAGGATGTCTAGACGAATGTTAGCTATCTTCCGATGCAAACGAGCTATCTTGACCTGGGAAGACTTCCAGTTAGCTGAGCCGATATGCTTATGGCGATTCAACCATTGTAACGGTTTACATCCCGGTTATAGCTTAGATGCTTGAGAATTGAATACTGGTCAGTGGCACCACTACCCGTAAAATAATCAAAGTCCTTAGATGTCTCTCAACCTGCTCATGAAATCTGTTTACCCTCAGTTACTGGATGGCAAAGCTCTGGCTCAACGCATTCAAGATCAGCTCAAAGCGGAAGTAGAACGGCTCAAATCAACCTATGGACGCCCACCTGGATTAGCGGTGCTAATGGTGGGCGACAATCCAGCTAGCGCCGCCTACGTGCGGAATAAAGAACGTGCCTGTGCCAAAGTTGGGATTGCCTCCTTTGGGAAACATTTTCCGGCTGATGTCTCTCAAGCTGAGGTTGAGCAAACCATTCATCGCCTTAATCAAGACCCAAACGTTGATGGTATCCTCCTACAACTTCCTTTACCCGAACATTTAAATGGTGTCTATTTACTCCACCAAATTGATCCTGATAAAGATGTCGATGGACTGCATCCCCTAAATTTAGGGCGTCTGGTGCGAGGTGAAACGGGACTGCAAAGCTGCACGCCAGCCGGAGTGATGCGTCTGTTGCGAGAGTACCAGATTGATGTGAAAGGAAAACATGCGCTCGTCGTCGGACGGAGTATTTTGGTGGGCAAGCCAATGGCGCTAATGTTACTCGAAGCAGATGCTACCGTTACGATTGCCCATTTGCGTACCCAAAATTTGGCTGAACTGAGTCGTCAGGCGGATATCTTGATTACTGCTGCCGGACGCCCTAAGCTAATTACGGCGGATCAGGTTAAACCGAATGCCATTGTGATTGATGTGGGTATAAATCGCGTCACCGATGATCAGGAAAAATCCCGCCTCGTGGGTGATGTGGATTTTGACGCCGTTCGGGACATGACCCAATTTATCACCCCGGTTCCTGGTGGTGTTGGACCGATGACGGTGACAATGTTATTGCAAAATACTGTTTTTAGCTATACCAGAACTCACTCATAATGCCCCTAGGCTCGTAGAATTGTTAAGACAGTGAACAGACGATTTAAGGAATGATGGCATGGTAGCAACAGATGGGCGACCTGCCCCCAATGGGGAATCCCCAGCCTTTGATTTATCGACCTATCTAAAAGAGCGGCAAGCTCAAGTGGAGGCGGCTTTAGACCGTTCTTTGCCCCTAGGTTATCCGGAAAAGATTTACGAGGCAATGCGCTATTCTCTCTTAGCTGGGGGGAAACGGTTGCGTCCGATTCTTTGTCTGGCAACCTGTGAACTGATGGGTGGCACGATGGAGATGGCAATGCCAACCGCCTGCGCCCTGGAAATGCTCCACACCATGTCGTTAATCCATGATGACCTTCCCGCTATGGATAACGACGACTACCGTCGGGGTCAACTCACCAATCATAAGGTCTACGGTGAGGATATGGCGATTCTGGCTGGCGATGGTTTGCTGGCGTATGCGTTTGAATATGTCGCCGCTCAAACTCAGGGAGTTCCAGCCAAGCAGGTGTTGCAAGTGATTGCTCGTCTAGGTCGAACGGTGGGCGCGGCTGGATTAGTTGGGGGTCAAGTGGTTGATTTGGAATCCGAGGGAAAATCGGATATTCAAGAGGAAACCCTCCATTACATTCACACCCATAAAACCGGAGCGTTGCTGGAAACCTGCGTCGTCTGTGGCGGAATTTTGGCAGGTGCAACCGATGCGGATATAGAACGTCTGTCTCGCTATGCTCAAAATATTGGTTTAGCGTTTCAAATTATCGATGATATCCTGGACATCACCGCGACTCAGGAGGAATTAGGCAAAACGGCGGGGAAAGACCTGCAAGCGCAGAAAGCTACCTATCCTAGCCTCTGGGGACTAGAGGCTTCTAAAGCTAAAGCTCAAGAGTTGATTGAAGAGGCTATTGCCCAACTGGAACCGTTTGGTGAGCGCTCTCAACCCTTAATTGCTCTGGCTAATTTCATTACCGCACGAACTTATTAGTTTTTTGTCGGGCAATAGGGAATAAGGAATAAGGGAACTCTTAACAGGGAATTCAAGAGCAACTCCTTGTAATTTGTGACTGCTTAAACATCCGTTGATCAACAACCAATTTGAACTGAAACACGATGCAGGATTTTGGCAATATCCTAAACAACCAGGTGCTACTGGTTGCGCTGATTGCTTGTTTAGTGGCTCAACTTCTTAAGCTACTGGTCGAGTTAACGAAGGATCGAAAATTTAATCTCCGCACCTTGGTGACAACTGGCGGGATGCCTAGCGCTCATTCAGCCTTGGTTACCGCCTTGGCTGCGGGTGTGGGGCAAACGATGGGATGGGCGTCTCCTGATTTTGCGATCGCGACGATTTTTGCTGTAATTGTGATGTACGATGCCGCAGGCGTTCGACAAGCCGCAGGTAAGCAAGCTCGTATCCTTAATCAAATTATTGATGAGTTATTTCAAGAAGGCAAAGAGTTTAATGAGGATCGCCTGAAAGAATTGCTGGGGCATACCCCGTTTCAAGTAATTGTGGGTTCAATCTTAGGGGTACTCATTTCTTGGTTAGCTGCCCCAGCTTATTGTTTTTAGAGTTGGGGTTGGACTGAAAGCCTCGGTTAGGATACAGAGGCTAACGACGCGATAGGGTCAGGAATTGTATCTGATGGTGCTTGAAATTCTCCAGTTTTGACGAATTCTAAGCGTAGCTTTAACCAAGTGATAAACTTGGGGTTGCTTGAAATAATAGCGGCAGCAGGTTGAGGACATTCCTGTTTAACTTGCGCCATTTCTGGAGCTTCTAAAAATGCGGGTTGTTTGACCAGCCAAAAGTCAATCTCTTTTCCTTTATCTTGGTAGTCTTTGGTTCGTTCTCTAAGAACTTCTTCAAAGGGTTCTTCTTCAATTAAGAAGCGTTGACTGGCGACTAGATAGTAATAGGTTTGCATGGTTTTAATTGGGTGATTGGTGAACAGGTGATTGAGAACGTTTTGAGTGTGTAGGGGCGCGTTTTACGACTATCATCTCTTTTTGACCCAGATGTAACTAAACCCGCCCCTACAATTGACAGACGTGCCATGGTATGTATGGAACATAATTTTTGACTTAACTCCCCTCATCCTTTCTCCGCATAGCTTGCTTCATTTCCCGAACTGCCCGTTCTAATCCAACTAGCGAGGCTCGTGCGATAATGCTATGACCAATATTAAGTTCTTCCATACCTTCTAAACAAGCCACTGGGTAAACATTCCAATAGGTTAAACCATGACCAGCATTTACCCGCAACCCAGCCGCGATCGCATCTTGGCATCCTTTGGCTAACAGATCCAGTTGCGTTTGGCGACTGGCTTCGTCTTTGGCTTCGGCATACGATCCGGTATGCAGTTCAATAAACTTGGCGTTAATAGCTGCCGAGGCTTCGATCTGGGCAGGATCAGCATCGATAAATAGACTAACGGGAATCCCGGCATCTTGCAACTGAGCCACTACCTCACCCAGGCGCGACTTTTGACCCGCAATATCTAATCCTCCCTCGGTTGTGACTTCCTCCCGCCGTTCCGGAACCAGGGTAATATAATCCGGTTTAACCTCAAGTGCGATCGCTACCATTTCCTCGGTTGGTGCCATTTCCATATTTAAGTGAGTTCGCACCGTCTGGCGCAAGAGTCGGATATCCCGATCTTGGATATGGCGTCGATCTTCCCGCAGGTGTGCCGTAATCCCATCCGCCCCCGCTAATTCGGCTAACACCGCCGCCGCCACGGGATCGGGTTCCACAGTGCGCCGCGCCTGTCGAATTGTGGCAATGTGGTCAATGTTGACGCCAAGGGTTAGCACTCGCGTTTTTCTCCTGAAACCGTTTTCTCTACAGCCCTTTATTGTATCTGAAAGTATCATAGAACTATCAAAACGATGCCTGCCCTAGTCTACTTATGCCTTCGCCGTTTCCAGGGATGAATTCCTATCTAGAGAATCCAGAATTTTGGTCGGAAGTCCATCACTTGCTGATCAGTATCCTGGCTGAGACATTGAATCCTCAACTGCTTCCTAAATATCGAGTTGCGATCGAGAAACGGGTTTACCAGATGAATGGAGATGATGCGCTGTTGGTGGGTATTCCTGATGTGACAGTAGAACACTCTCGTACTCCAATCAACCCAAACCAATCTAACGTGGCTGTTGCGACACCTCCCTCCACGCCAGTCACCGTCACTGTGCCAGTACCCCTGGAATTCAGAGAAGGCTATCTAGAGGTAAGAGAAGTCACCACCAAAGAAGTGGTAACAGTCATTGAGGTTCTCTCTCCCAGCAATAAGCGCCCTGGAAAAGGACGGGAAACCTATTTGGAGAAACGTCAACAGGTTTTGGCAAGTCGGACGCACCTGCTTGAGATCGATCTCCTCCGAGGTGGAAAGCCAATGCCTGTTTCTGGTGATAATACCCAAGGGAGTTACAGAATTTTGGTGAGTCAGTGCGATCGCCGTCCTCGCGCCGATTTGTATGTCTTCAACCTCCAAGATTTAATCCCAACTTTTCCATTGCCTCTGCGAACCGAAGATACAGAACCGATTATTGATTTGCACTTGCTACTTGATCGGGTTTATGACCGCGCTGGCTATGCTTTTGCTATAGATTATAACGGTGAGCCTTTACCGCCTGCTGATCCAACTACGGCTGAGTGGATTGATGCGCTGTTACAGGAGAACCAATTACGTTCTATGCATTAGTCACATCGTTCTTGGCGTTGAAAAACAGAAACAAGTAAGACATCGCAGTTCCTAACATTATGGTTAAAATGCCGAACAGCTTACAACCTCTAGCAAAAAGAGGAATTGACACAGAAGATAATCTATGCTTAGCCTGTGAATTATTAGTTTGCTACAATTGACTGATACAACTTGTTTGTAACACCACAAATCTCTCCATCTGAAATACTGAACAATCCTCAACTACCCCAGCTAATGCTGGAGTGATTCCCTGAGTTAGCCTCTCTTGCGCCTCTAAAGTGACAGGTTGATAATCTCGTAGCCAATCATGATTGGCTAGATACTCTGGCGTAAAGGCAGTATTGTCTAATAGCCAAAAGTCTACTCCATAGCGTTGGATAAACTGTTTCACTTCCTCTAAATCTGAACTATACTGAGCTTGAATCAGGTCAGTTGTGCGTTGGCGAAATTGACGATAATACCCCCAATGATAAGGAATCGCATATTCCCGCCCGACTAAAATAGAGCGTTGGGCAAAGGTGGGTAGATTATCTGCCTCTTCTGATACTGAAGCAATTAAACTGTCTTTGGGTTGCTGTTGGAAGAATTGATACAAAGCAGGAAAATGACCCTCTTTGTATTTGGTTAACGGAAAGGGTTCCACTAAGTAGGGATAGAACAGCAACGCTGCGGTGATGAAGCTGATTGTTAGGTAGTGGTAGATTCTGAGTTTTGAGTAGGGACGGGTTTCTCCATTATTGTTTGTTTTCACCCTGCTGTCACTAAACCTACCCTGACCAAGAATTAGACTTTTGAGTTTTGGGTGATAAAAATCTGTTCTCAAAATAGCATCAAGGACGATTGTTAAAACCATCCCGGCTGATACGGATAAAAGAATGCGAAAGCTGTGTTCGGTATAACGACTAGGAAGATGTAGGTTAAATAGGATCAGATGGGCAACGATGAACATTACGATAGATGCCAAAAAGATTTTAGTTAATACTTTTATCTTAGGAGAAAGCGATTTAACTAGCGGGAATGAGTTGGGATATTGGACTAGAATGGGTAAGAGTATTCCTAAGGTTAAAGTTGCAGGTCTAACGAAGCCTACGTCTAATAAACCACTGCGGGAACCGAGAAAAAAGAAATACCAGGGATTATTACTGAAAAAATAACTGCGTCCAGTTCCCCAAAATTCGGGTAATTCTTTGGCTTGAGTGGCAGTGATGACTGGATCGAATTTTCCGGGGATGAGGGCGTAGCCGGAAATGGCGATTATTGTCAAAATTAGACCGATCACGGATAGGTAATGAGAACGTAACTTTGCTTTTTTTGGAAACGCTCCAGGGGCGCGGAGGTAAGCGCAGAGGGACGCAGGGGTTCGTAGAAGTGAGTTTCTTGTGGTAAAAATTTGTAGGATGAATAGGGCGGCACAAATTAATAAATATTGGGGATAGAATAGGGCGAGTAGGATGATTGTGGCTAGGCAAGGCAGTAGAGATTGGCGTAATAAGTAGTATAAAAAGGCGAGGAATAGGGGGTAAACAAAGGCTCTGGGTGTGGCTGAGATGAGATCATCTTTCATCCAAAGACTTTGATTGAGTAGTACTGTGGTGATAAAGCCAGCCGCAGGTACGGGTAAGAGTTGGAGTGATATACCAAAACAGTACCCTGTCGCGATCGCGCCGAGAATGGGTGGTAGGAGTTTGTTGAAGAGAAAGGGATGGATGCCAAAAGCGGCGGCGATGCGGTAAATGGCAGTATATCCCACAGGGGCGACGGATTGGAAGTAATCGGCGATTAAGTCATGGGGAAATAATTCGCCATCAATAAACCGTTGCATCCAAAAGACATGCTGGCGGGCATCATCTTGAACAATATAGGCATGACTAAAGGCTTCCCGCAGGGCTAACCCACTGTAAATTGCGGCGATGGTTAAGCTTAAACTGAACCAAAATACAACCTGAACCGTTAACCCTGTTGATCTAGGTTGAGTTAAAACGTTTTGCAGAGGTTTACGTCGCATAAAATGATATTACTTTAGCAAGATGAATAAAATTGAACTTACTTGAATCATAAAACAGTAGGCAAATTAGGAACTATTGATTTTATGAGTCAGAGTAAAATAAATTTAAAACATCAATCAATATTTATAAGTGCTGTCTTGGCGCTATCCTTCACAACGGCATCGGCTGGGGAAGCGCACAGCACCTCTGTAACCCATCCGGAGAACTCTGAAGCCACCTCACAACCTCAACCCCAGACGATTAGCCAAAATCCAGATGAACCCAGACAAATTCAAGTCTTTTTACCCAAGCCTTCCGCCGACAATCAAACGATAGGGTATGTTGAACCTGTTACCCGAGCCACATCCCGCGTCGATATTGCTGAATTTGCGATTGAGCAAGTTGTTCAAGGACCCACATCCGCCGAAAAAGAGGAAGGATTTGCTGACTTGATTGACTTCCGAGGCGAATCTACCTGTGGTGAAAACTTTACCGTTGATATTTCCAATGGAATTGCCCAACTTCAATTTTGTCGGACAGTCTATACGGCTGGACTTGGTGAAGACGCGGGAATTCAAAAAGCTGTAACCAACACACTCAAACAGTTTAATAGTGTTGATCAAGTAGTTATTCTCAACAAAAACGGCGACTGCTTTAAAGATATGAGTGGTAAAAATGCCTGCTTGAATTCCATTGACGGTGTTGTGTGGCGACCTGTTCCTGAGACTAAAGCATCGTCTGGGGGTGAATTAGGTAGAGTCAATCCCCAACCTTGGGAAGTCGGGATTAATACCATTAGTCGTAATGGAAATGCGATTAACTTTGATGTGAACGCCAATGGCAAGTATGTCAGATATTCGGGAAATTGCCAACGCGAGTTGTTATCTAGAATTAAAATTGGCGATGTGGAAAATGGTCAAGTTACGGATACTATGTCCGTGAACGAAAACTATTTCAAAGCTAACCGATTTCAAGAACCCGTTTTAGACTATGCTTGCACCCATAGTTAGGGGCTGCTGAATAAGTGGTGTGGTGAGGGGGAGCGGGGGAAGCCAGGGAAGCCAATGTAGAGACGTGCCATGGCACGTCTGGGAGCTGGAGGAGCAAGGGTACATTTTCCTGATAGTGATGCAAGGGTTTTGATGAGTATTCTGTTCATTTATATACTAAAAACCTTAAATAAAACTCATTTGAAATCTATCAATTTTGTTTTGAATTTTTTGAACAAGCTGCTGACAGTAATCTAAAGCTGCTCTCGCCTGATCTTGTTCTATATTATTGATTTCCAAGGATAGTTTGACTTTTTTATCAGGGGTATTGTCTCCAGTGATAAGTGCATAACCCACCCAGCTTCTATATCTAAAATACTTTTCATAATCTATTTTCAGGACATAGCATAACAAAATTTCCTGCATTTTTTGCAATTCTTGAGAAATTTGAACATTAACTTTTTGTTTGCCAAATTCATCCTGAACAATAAATCCGTCAAATCCTTTAAGGCTGGAATCCTGATTGGGTTTCAGATCTAAAATAGTTGCCTTGGCAACGCTTATCGTCAAGTCAAGAGAAGCTGTAGCATAACTAATCGCCTGTATTAATTTGCCATCGTTAAAAAAATGTTCAGCAACCTCTAACAGGTCTTTGTGTTCTTTGAGTGTTTCCATAATCGATGAGAAATAGCTAGGGACTCAACAGTGAACCTCTAGTTTCTTGCTCATTGACTGAACTTGTCATCGACCTGAGGTTATAGGCTGTTTTCAGCTTATCCGATAAAGTCTTGAATGATAGGGAAGATAGGGCGGGTTTAGCTGTATCTGGGTAAGGTAAATAACAATAATGGTGAAACCCGCCCCTACAAACCAGGTTCCCTTGAGCCAAGTGAAGGGTTCCCACCTTGCAGATTTTTCAGATTCGCGAAATGGTTAAACAACGGCGGGAGCTTGCCAACCTCGCAAATAATAGTAAATCGAGGCGTAAAACTCTTCCATAATTCGCGTCGTGACAGTCAGCGCTTCTACAGAGGGGATAAAGGATTCAATCCATTGGGTGATTGTGGATGTTGTTCCGGGTTGAACGGTAAAGAAGCCGGTCGGTTTAGATACAACATTGTTGAGACCTACACTTCTAAACGCCTGTTGGGCGCGACGGCTGTTATAGGCTGAAGTAACTAGAAAAATGCGATTGTCTGCTATTCCCTGATCGCGTAATATATCTTCAACTTCTTCGGCGCTGGTGCGGAGATTGGTACCCGTGGGTTCAAGCACAATCCGAGTTTGGGGAACCCCAAACTGAACCAGTAAGGCGCGGATATCATTGGCTTCGACAATTTGGTCTTGATTTCCTTGCAGGTTAGGTCGAGGACCCGCACTAACCACGACTAAGGGGTTATTGCCAGATTGTCGATACAGTTGAGCGGCATAAAGAATACGATCGCCCGTATCGGTGAGTTGAATTTGGGTTCGAGGCGGTTCATCGGGTTGGGTGGTGCCTTGTCCAAGAACCACAATCGCTGAGGCGGTTTGAGCCGCCGCCGACTCAGGCGTAACCACTGTTTGTTCCGTGCTAGCCGCCAACAGGTTAGAGAAAAAGGGCGTGCTGGCGAGGAGTAAGATTAGTAAGGCTGCCATAACCTGGTTCTTTGACTTATCCAGCCCTTGGCGGAGGGCAAAACCCAACAGCACGATGGAAGCCCCGACAGGTTTCAAGAAAAACGACAGAATGTTCCAAATCGTTGATACTGCATCATTGCCGGGAGAGAAAAACGCCACAACAATGAAGCCAAACAGAAATAAACCCCCAAGCAAGGTAAAATACTCCTTGGGGATTACCTTCTTAAACAGGTTGTAGAGAATAACTGCAATCAGCAGCCAGAGTAGGATTCGAGTCAGTAGTAAAAACATTGTGTTTTGACGGTGTAACGTTTGGACAGTGAGCGAGGAATTGTTACTTGTTAGTCTGACTCCTCAAAATAACAATTAACAAGTTAGGGGGGATTGGGATCAGGTTTTGTGTAACGTATCACTTGGGGAGAGCATGGTTCAAATAACCCTAACACGGGCATTATACTCGTCATTGTCCACAAACATGAGGGAAATGAGGGAGAGGGGGGAGAGGGGCGATGGAGAAGAGGGGGGAGAAGCCGTTTTGAGCCAAATTACTATTCAAGCAAAGACAAATAGCGGAAATATTTGTAAAGTTAGTCTATAAAACGAAACAGGGGCGGTTTGAGCGTGTCGCAAGTCCAACCGGAAATTCTAGTGACTGGCGGAGCTGGATACATTGGCTCTCATACAGTATTAGCCCTGCAACGGGCAGGTTACAACGTCGTTGTCCTGGATAACCTGGTCTGTGGACATCGAGAGTTTGTAGAAGAGATCCTGAAAGCGAAATTGGTGATCGGGGATGTGGGCGATCGCACTCTGTTAGACCAACTCTTCGCCAGCCACAATATTGCGGCTGTACTCCACTTTGCCGCCTATATTGCCGTGGGTGAGTCGGTTACCTGTCCGGCTAAATACTACCGCAATAACGTTAGTGGTACGCTGACTCTCTTAGAAGCCATGGTCGCCGCTAATGTGAAAACCTTAGTGTTTCCCTCTACCTGTGCGGTCTACGGGATGCCTCAGCAAGTACCAATGACCGAAGACCATCCGCAAAATCCGATTAATCCTTATGCCACGAGTAAGTGGATGATGGAGCGGATGCTAGCGGACTTTGATCACGCCTACCAGTTACGTTCCATTGTGTTTCGCTTCTTCAACGCGGCTGGGGCGAATCCGGAAGGACTACTGGGTGAAGACCATTACCCAGAAACCCATCTTATTCCCTTAGTCCTGTGGACTGCATTAGGCAAACGGGACTCGATTTCCATTTGGGGAACCGACTACTCCACCCCAGACGGAACCTGCTTGCGCGATTATATTCATGTCAGCGACTTGGCAGATGCCCATATCCTCGGGCTAGAGTATTTGTTAGGTGGCGGCAAGAGTGAAATCTTTAATTTAGGCAGTGGTAACGGGTTCTCCGTGCGACAGGTGATTGACACAGCCAGGCAAGTCACCCAGAAAGATATTAAAATCATTGAGTGCGATCGCCGCCCTGGTGATGCACCGATTTTGGTGGGTAGTAGCGACAAGGCGAGGAAAATTTTGGGTTGGTCTGCCAAATACCCGGAACTCAGTAAAATTATCAGCGATGCTTGGCAGTGGCATCAACGGCGTCATCATTAGTTTAGTAAAGTATGGACAATTGCTATTTTCTTAGAAACTGGGAGTTCACATAAGTTTTTTGAAGCAGTGAAACAATTATCGGTGAATAAACACACCCAGACTGGAAAGGCTACAAACAACCTCAACTCTACCAACAAAAGGACTCTTGCCCTGGAAGCTCGACTCAGCCGTTTGGAATCCATTGTTGGGCAAATTGGTGAGGCGGTGCTTGCCACAACCGAGACGGTTGAGTGTCTAGGCAAGCGGGTTGATGCTTTAGCTGTGCAGGTGCAACACCAAGGGCATCAAGTTCAACAACAGGGTTACCAACTCTTTGCCTTGAGTGATGCGGTGCAAACCTTAGCCGAAAACCAAAATGAGTCACTCGCAGAACTTGGAGAACTCACTGAAACACTCCAACGCCTTGCGGCTGCGATCGAAGCCCAGCAGAAGTAAGTAAGCTAGGAGTAGCGTTAAAATGTTGGACGGCTTATTCTTCAATGAACCTAAGAGCATTCATGTATCGTCCCCGGCGAAATTTCCTGCGGCTAAGTGTCACGGCTGTGATTAGCCTCTTGGCAGTAAGCTGTGGTCAGAGCAAGGTTGCCCAGTGTAATCAAATGATTCAAGTGGCGAATCAGGCGGTCAGTGACGCCAAAGTCGTGACCAGTGGTGTTCAAGAGGACAATCCGCAAGCTGAGGCAATGCGACAAGCGGCGGCTGTCATGGATAAGGCTTCTGAAGAAATGAACGCGATCGAGGTAACCGACGAGACGTTGCAAGACTATCAAGCCAGTTTCGTTAGCATGTATCGCGATACGAGTCAAGCGATGCGTAATTTCGCGGTAGCGTTTGAGCAGAAAGACCGCCAAGGGGCGGAAACGGCACAGATGAGTTTACAGCAAGCAACGACTCCAGAAAAGCAATTAGTTGATAATCTTAATGCTTACTGCTCCGGTCAATAGTGATAGGGGGGAGATGAGGGAGATGGGGAAGCTGGGGAAAAATAAATGAAACTACGCTTATCTGAACAGTCTTGTATTGGGGGGTAACTATTCTTGAAATATGCCTTGGTGCATGAGTGGCTGACTCCCAAAGCAACGGGTGGTTCTGAATTGGTGGTTCGAGAAATCCTCAAGTCCGTTGAGGCGGATTTGTATGCCTTGATTGATTTTGAATCCACCAATCCCCACAGTTATTTGTTTGAGCGTCGGATTGGCACGACTTTTCTACAGCATTTTCCTGGGGCGAGGAAGGGGGTGCAGAAGTATTTACCCCTGCTACCCTTAGCTATTGAACAACTAGACTTGCGGGATTACGATGTGATCCTCTCCTCCTCCCATGCTGTTGCTAAAGGTGTCCTCACCCGTCCACAACAGCTACACATCTGCTACTGCCATACACCGATGCGCTACGCTTGGGATTTGACCTTTGATTACCTCAACAGCAGTGCTATGGGGCGGGGACTCCCTGGGTCAATCACGCGGTATCTGCTGCATCGGTTGCGTCAATGGGATGTGATCTCAGCCAATCGAGTGGATTATTTTATTGCCAACTCTCGCCATACCGCACAACGGATTTGGCGCTGCTACAGGCGAGAGGCACAGGTAATTTACCCTCCGGTTCATACTGAACGGTTTTCTTTCCAGGCTCAAAAGTCAGATTTTTACTTGACGGTTTCTCGATTGGTTAGTTATAAGCAAGTGACTTTAATCGTGGAGGCGTTCAATCAACTGGGATATCCTTTGGTCGTCATTGGCGAGGGATCGCAATTGCAGGCGCTGCGCCATCTGGCTAAACCCAACGTGCAAGTCCTGGGTTTTTGTCCCGATCGCGTGGTTGAGGAGTATATGGCACAGGCAAAAGCTTTTGTCTATGCTGCCTGTGAAGATTTTGGCATTGCCTTGGTGGAAGCTCAAGCTTGTGGTACACCAGTCATTGCCTATGGTGCTGGTGGGGCATTGGAAACCGTTCGAGATATCCGGAAACATCCGGATAAGGGTACGGGTCTGTTTTTTCTAGACCAAAGTCCTCAGGCTTTGATGGAGGCGGTGGAAGCCTTTGAAGCACGAGCCACTGCCTTTAGTCCCGAACAGATACAATTAAACGCGGCTCAATTTGCGCCAACTGTATTTAGCGATCGCTACTTGACGTTTCTGGACGGCTGCTATCGAGACCACCTGTCACGATGTTGAGTCATAAATTCCAGTTTCCTGGTCGCTATTGCCTTAGCTAACCGCTTCTGGCTTTATGATCGTGACGTGTGGTGTGAAGTGAAGGAGTAAGATGACTGCCCAAAGCCAACTTATCTCCGTCAAGACGTTGCGAGCGTTCGTGAAGCGTGGTATCCAGCCCCGCGCTCCACGCAGTAGACCCAAAGGTCTGTCTCGATATCGCTTAGACGGAATTTTTGCCAAGCGGCTGTTTGATGTCGTATTTTCCCTATCGATTCTCACGTTGTTTTTCCCGATTTACCTGCTCTTAGCCATCCTAATCGCTATCAGTTCACCGGGTCCTATTTTTTATGTTCAGGAGCGAATCGGTAAAGACTATCAGCCGTTTAGCTGCATCAAATTTAGAACAATGGTGGAAAATGCTGATGAAATGTTGATAGAAATGATGACAGAATCAACCTCTGTTCGTTGTGAGTTTGAAGAAAATTTCAAGCTCAAAGAAGATCCTAGAGTCACCTGGATTGGTAAATTCTTGCGATATACCAGCTTGGATGAATTTCCACAATTTTTGAATGTTTTGAAAGGAGATATGAGTGTGGTCGGACCTCGCCCCTTAGTCCCGGAAGAAATGCATAAGTACGGGCATTACATGGATAAAATCTTGACAATAAAACCAGGCATTACTGGACTATGGCAAGTTTCAGGGCGCAATGATATTCCCTATAACCGTCGGGTACAAATCGATGTTTATTACGTGAATTTTCAAAATTTTTGGCTGGATTTTTGGCTGGTTTTGAAAACTATCGGCGTAATGATTGCTCCAAAAAATAATGGGGCTTACTGACGAATTAAACATTGGGAGCATGGGAGGATTAATCCAGAATTAAACCTCTCGGCTCAAATGCAGTAAATCAGCGTAGTATTGGGATGGCTTCGGTGTTCAATGTTATTCCAGACAGGACTTTCCTGGGTTTTGACGGAAATAAACCAAACACCGGACTGAACAACGATGGCAAAATCGCGCCCGATAGATCATCGAACTCTGACATGGTAGGCTTGATAAGTTATGAGTCAAAAGAAAGTTGATCGATGCTGGGAATTTTAGGATAATCTAAGGAATAATTTCCCTGATCCCAAAATCCAGTTGGGAGATTAACACTTTTGTCAACCACTGTTGCCCATACGCATCACAGGACGATTCAAGGATGACGCAACCCAAACGAGCGCTGATTACAGGCATAACTGGTCAAGACGGTTCCTACTTAAGTGAGTTATTACTGGACAAAGGCTACGAAGTTCACGGGATTGTCCGGCGGACTTCCACCTTTAACACCGATCGCATTGACCATATCTACGTTGATCCTCATAATCAGGTTGCCCGATTATTTCTGCACTACGGCGACTTGACCGATGGCGTAACCTTACGCCGCATTCTCGAAGAAGTTAGACCCAAAGAAATTTACAATTTGGGCGCTCAATCTCACGTTCGCGTCAGTTTTGACTGTCCGGAATATACGGTGGATGCGGTGGGAATGGGAACGCTGCGCCTGTTGGAAGCGATTCGGGATTATCGAAATCGCACAGGTATTGATGTGCGCTTCTATCAGGCGGGTTCGTCGGAAATGTTTGGTAAAGTGCAGGAAGTTCCTCAAAAGGAAACCACTCCATTTTATCCCCGTAGTCCTTATGCTTGTGCTAAGGTGTATGCCCATTGGCAAACGGTGAATTATCGCGAGTCTTACGAGATATTTGGTTGCAATGGTATCTTATTTAACCATGAATCGCCGCGTCGGGGAGAAACCTTTGTTACCCGTAAGATTACTCGTGCGATCGCCCGGATTCTCTGTGGACAGCAGAAAAAACTCTATCTGGGGAATCTAGACGCCAAGCGAGACTGGGGCTATGCTAAAGACTATGTTCAAGCCATGTGGTTGATGTTGCAACAAGACGAACCTGACGATTACGTCGTCGCCACAGGTGAAACTCACTCAATTCGGGAATTTCTGGATATTGCCTTTAAATGTGTCGATAAGAATTGGCAAGATTATGTAGAGTTTGACCCCCGTTATTTACGTCCTGCGGAAGTCGAATTACTCATTGGTGATCCCACAAAAGCCAAGGAAAAGCTAAATTGGCAACCGTCTTTATCCTTTGAACAGTTAGTCGCCCTGATGGTGGAAGCCGATTTGCGAACCTTCGGCAAATCATCGAATGGTGAAGGGGCAGAACTGTTTGAAAAACACAAAGAAAATACTTACGAACATTCCGCTGCTCACGCACCTGTTGATTGAGTAAAGGTCAAAAGTACGTATTTATAAGGGCGGATGCGAGTTACTTAGAGAAGACGGTAACCAATAATGTATCAATATTATCCGCCCTGTAATTATGGATTATTCAGTGTTTTCAACTATCTAATATGACCATGAACAAGGACTCAAAAATTTATGTAGCCGGTCATCGTGGCTTAGTGGGTAGCGCCATTGTTAGATGTTTACGCGATAACGGGTATACCAATCTTATCCTCAAAACTAGCCAAGAGGTGGATTTAAGACGTCAACAAGCTGTCGAGGATTTCTTTGCTGCTGAACGCCCAGAGTACGTTTTCCTCGCGGCGGCAAAAGTGGGGGGAATTAATGCTAATAATACCTACCGGGCTGAGTTTCTCTATGACAACTTGATGATTGAGTCAAATATTATTCATAGTGCCTATTTGTCTGGTGTGGAAAAGTTGTTATTTCTCGGCTCATCCTGTATCTATCCCAAACACTGTCCCCAGCCGATGCAGGAAGAACACCTACTCACTGGCTTTCTGGAACCGACAAATGAACCCTATGCGATCGCGAAAATTGCCGGACTCAAACTTTGCGAAAATTATTGTCGGCAATATGGGGTAAATTTCATCTCCGCTATGCCCACGAATCTCTATGGTCCTAATGATAATTTCGATTTAGCCAATTCCCACGTTCTCCCCGCCCTGTTGCGAAAAACCCATGAAGCAAAAATTAACAATGCTGAGGCGGTAGAAATTTGGGGAACGGGTTCGCCGCTGCGGGAATTCTTATACGTGGATGACTTAGCTGATGCCTTAGTTTTCCTGATGAATCACTATGACGATATCCAATTCGTGAATGTGGGGACAGGGGAAGAGGTTTCGATTAAAGACTTGGCGCTGTTAATTAAAGCGGTGGTTGGTTATGAGGGTGAGTTGAAATTTGATTCTTCTAAACCCGATGGCACACCGCGTAAATTGTTGGATACCTCGAAAATTAATGTCGCTGGTTGGCAACCCAAAATTTCGTTAAAGAAAGGTTTAGAATTGACCTATCAATGGTTTGTTGAGAACTATGAGAGTATTAAAGGAAAATAGTCTGATTATGACTAAATAATGTGTGCCAAAATATTTCTCTACTTTTTTTCATGAGGAGAACAGCAATGGCATGGATATTTAGTTTATCGGCTGAATGTGGGACGCAACAAGCTGTCGCCGAGCAATTTTCCCATCATTTTGACCAAGTTTCCTGGGTTCTCTCAAATGGTAGCCAGCTGAAGGGGTGACAAGCAGCTCAAAAGCTCGGCAGGCAAAGCATTTCACCCCTCTTTCCCTCAAAAAGATGGTAGCTTATTGACAGGTTTATTGAGAATGAAAAGGGGAATGAGAATGATAATCATCTGGGTAACTCACAGGGAGTCTGTTGGTTATCTTTAATCCTTACATGTTCCCCAAAAGCATCACCCCTTCAGGTCACAGGGTTTGGGGGTCGGCGTGCGAAATGATGAATTAAAATAATCCTAACGCCTTACAGATAATTTGAAAAAATTCACTTTGATTCAGCCTAACTGCATTTGCGTAAAATATACGCAAATTAATTTTTTGTCCGAAAAAGACAACCAAGATACTCAGAAAAGCAGGTGATTATCATTCTCATTCCCTTTTTCATTATCAATAAACCTGTCAATAAGCTGACATCTTTTTAAGGGAAAGAGGGGTGAAATGCTTTG
>NZ_JAVKEA010000044.1:0-16142 GCF_040221695.1 Coleofasciculus sp. E2-BRE-01
TACAACCGAGTTCGATTGGGATTACCTAAGACTCACTGGTTAGATGCTGCCTGTGTAGGTATTACTGAAATGCTTCATCTGCTAACCGATCGCATCCTGAAGGTCAAAGCAACCGGAACGGGAGGGCGGCAACGGTGTCAAACCGATAAATATTGCCGAAACCCTTGCTATACCTTAGGGTGGGCATTGCCCACCAGCCAAAATTTCAGTACCATTCAACATAAGATCAACAGGCAGAGCATCCTCAAGGACATTCCCTTCTCAGACTTGGGAACGAGGCTAACGAGGCTAGGCTACGCCCCAAATAAAAGTAACCAAATCGGTAAGGTAAGTAAAAGTCCTATCGAACCAACCGCCAGTGCTGTCACAGTTAACTCGCGATCAAGTTCATACACTTCCGCAATGACTAAAGTGGCAAAGGCTGGCGGCATTGCCATTTGCAGGACGATCGCTAACTGCGGCTTCCCAACAATGCCAAACTGTGATAACGCTATCCCTAACACCAAGGGAATCAGTAACATTTTAATGCCCAGACCCACCCCCGCTTGTTTAACTTTGCGCCAAGACGCCAACTGACTCAAGCGCATACCAATCAGAACCAGTGAAAGCGCGATCGCACTCCAGGCAAATTTTTCCATTCCCTCTTCTAGCCATCCTGGTAACGGAACCTGACGCAACGCCAATCCGATGCCCATACTCCACAGCGCCGGATTAATCACTAGCGATCGCACTAACTGCCCATGACTCTTCTCACCCTGACCAAAACGTGCTGCTAATACTACCCCTAAACCATAAGCACCCAGTAAAGTTCCTAGCATGTCATAAAATAGCGCCCAACCAAAATAGTTTTTTCCCAACAAGGTTAGATTAACGGGAAACCCCAAATACCCTGTATTTCCTACCATCGACGCCAGCAAGAAACTCCCTTGAGTCGGTTTAGTCCACCCAGATGGAGTATCATTTGTCAAGCCTTTATTCGCGGCAAACTTCCCGCCACCCTTAATCCAAAACCAAGCCAATCCTGCACCCAACAAAATCGCCACCCAAGCCGCGATCGGGGCAATCCAAATATTTCCTGATAGATCCGCACCCCGCAGAAACGTAATAATACTGACAGGAACTCCAATCCAGAACAAAAATTGACCAATAAAGGTTGGTACCCACCGGGGCATTAAACGTCCTAATACCCATCCGAGTAGCACACCACCCCCTAGCTGGAGGTAAAGTTGGAACAAGGGTCGTAAACGCTCTGGATCTAGGCTGGGCATTAGATAATGATCAAACAGACAACGGTTTCGATGATAAGTCAGTCTCCAAGAAAAGAAATTGGCACAGACTACATAAGTGAAGTTGCCAACCTTTAGCCGAATGACACTGAATTAAGGCTGGTGGGCATTGCCCACCCTACGGGATATCAAGGGTTTTGGCAATTCCAAAATGCTTATTTAGTGCCATTAAACTTAAGCCAAATGACAGTATCAGTAGTACGCTCAGGAGTGGAGTTTTGAATACCCCCGATTTTCCAGGAGAACCCGTCAACCTATCCGAATCAACAGAGGAGGATATTCCCGTAGCCGTCAGGGATACACCCGACACCCGAAAGCGATCGCGGTTGCAGCCGTTCCTAATTATCCTGGCAGTATTAGGAGGCGGCGCGATCATTTTAGGGCTAATCTTATCCTCATCCACCTCCCAATCCCCTCAAACGGTTACGGCTTCCCCACAACCCACGACAACGGATACCTCCACCCCAGCTAATCCAGAAGAGAGTGAGAGTGAGAACGACGTTGATAATCTTCTGGGACACCTCCCCTACGAAGAAGCTCCCCTATCTGAACTCGAACCCATTACTTCAGATGGTCGGATTCAACTCCGGGAAGCAGCGGCGAAGAAATTTAAAGCGATGAGGGCAGCCGCTCAAGCCGATGGCATCGTATTAGTCGCAATATCCGGCTATCGTACTCAGCAACAACAGCAGCATCTCTTTTTTGACATCAAAGCACAACGGGGACAAGTGGCGACACAACGGGCTGAAGTCAGTGCGCCTCCCGGTTACAGCGAACATCACACCGGTTATGCCGTCGATATTGGCGATGGCAGAACACCCGCCACAAATCTGAACACCAATTTTGAGAATACGGCGGCGTTTAAGTGGCTGGAAAAGAATGCCGCGTATTATAGCTTTGAGTTATCCTTTCCCAAAGGAAATCCCCAAGGTGTGAGTTATGAACCATGGCACTGGCGCTTTGTCGGAGATCCAGATAGTTTAGAAACCTTCTACAAAGCCCAAAATTTGGATCGTCCTGATTCCGAACCGTCTCCTTCGTCCTCAGAACCAGAGGATGACTCTAGTACAAGGGAACCGGGAATAGAGAACCGGGAATAGAGAACCGGGAAAGGTTGTTGTAGTGCGAGCGTCTCGCTCGCTATTTTGTCTAAAAAGTATAATTCGGGAGTTATCCAGTCATGGCTGATAATCCGATCACTCAGCAAGATTATACTATTCCTGAAGAGGACTGGCGTGTTGCTCATACTAGGATAGAGGAAAAGCTGCGCCGGAATGCCCAAACTCAGAAGGGTTGGACGTTAATGGATTCTGCGACTCTGGTTGACGCGGCAAAATTGTTAGGTGAATCCGATGCTCCACCTCCTACTCCTGAAGAGTTACGTTGGCTTAGGGATAATTTGCTCGAACACCAGCAAGCTGTGGAAAAACTTATCAAATTAATTGATTCTTTATTAAATCGCTGAATCAAAAGCCCAATATCATATAGCACTACGCATTGAGGTTAGGACAATAACATTAAGTGAAAAGGCAACAGGCAACAGGCAACAGGCAACAGGGAAATGTCCTAACGTATCTTCGTAGTACTATAACTGTAAAGACTTCCTTGAGCTTGTCACCGATAACCTATCAATTAAATCCGCTCTAATTTAAATGCTAAGATTCCTGTATCACTAGACGTTAATCTTGTCAATGGCAAACCGTTAAAAATCTAAAATAAACCCTCATCAAAACGCACTTTTATATCAAATGATGCAGCAAACCACTCTCAATGTAATTGCCATTGGCATCTTTGGCATGACCCTTTCCGCCCTACTGACTCCAATTTTTAATATTCCGCCAGCGATTCCCGCCTTGGCAACATTTGGAATTTTAGGATTAGTTACGGTAGATACTCTCAGCTTTCAAGGTAAAGGCACAACGGTACTATTAGATTGGTTAGCCCAGAGGCGCAGCGACTATCGCGATCGCATTCTGCATCATGAAGCGGGTCATTTTCTGGTGGCTTACCTTTTGGGGATTCCGATCGCGGGTTATACGCTGACAGCTTGGGAAGCCCTCAAGCAGGGACAACCAGGTTTAGGTGGCGTGCAATTTGATACTCAGCAACTTTCGCCGAATCCCCTTGCCATTGGCGAAATGCGATTGACTCTGGATCGATTCTGTACCGTTTGGATGGCAGGAATTGCGGCGGAAACCCTGGTTTATGGTGAAGCGGAGGGAGGAATCGACGATTGCCAAAAATTAAAAGAGGCGTTGAGATTATTTCAACGTCCGGTTGGTGAATTTACCACCAAACAGCGTTGGGCGATGCTGCAAGCTCAAACGATGTTACAGGATAACTGGGAGGCTTACGAAGCCCTTATTAAAGCTATGGCAGAACGGACATCAGTAGGCGACTGCTACCGTTTGATTCAAGATCACTACCACAATGTAGAGACGTAGCATGTTAAGCCTCTACATTAATAGAGTGTGTCATCACTGTAAAGCACCTGGTTCGTTCCTTTGGCTTTAGCACGCAAAAGATTATGATCCGCCCGTTTGACCAGGCTTTCGCCTTTGTGGTCATCTGAAGCCTTGAGAGAAGCAATGCCAAGGCTAATCGTAATCTCGATCGCGATCGTACCATCTACATTAAACGGTTGCTCGTTGATCTGATATCGCAGGCGTTTGGCGACAATTTTAGCTTCCTCCCCATTGGTTTGATTAAGAACCACTAAAAACTCTTCGCCGCCATACCGAAACAACGTATCCTGTAGGCGCAGATTATGCTGGAGTCGGGTTGAGAGCAACTGCAAAACGCGATCGCCAACTTGATGTCCATAGGTGTCATTCACGGATTTGAAATGATCCACATCCATCATAATCACACTCAGATCCGTGATGTAGGTGCGGGCATTTTGGATTTGCCGGGGTAACTCCCATTCCATCGCCCGACGATTATTCAGTTCGGTTAAGGGATCAGCCAGAGCCAAGGTAGACAGAACATCATTGGTTTGCAGCAGTTTTTGGTAGAACTGCATACTGCGCCATCCGGCTAGGATATGGGCTTTCAGTAGCCGATATTCTGCTAACGTACTTCCTGGATCTCCTGTTGGGGTGCAAGTCAAGGGTAAGTAGGCATCTGCACCGCCTTCTAGGGCTTCAGCACAAATAATTTGCTCCCGACGCGGATCAGCGGCTTTGCCTTCACTCAAGGAATAAGACGGGTCATTAATTAAAATGCAATAGGTCCAGCTTAACTGTAGCTGTTCTTTAACCTGCTTACAGAGTTCCAAACTCCCATTTTGGGTTGCCTGCACGATTAAAATTGCGTATTGTTTAGCTTGAACCTTACTCAGAGCCTCTTCTGGATTGGCAGACGCCTCCACCTTGCCAGACGTGATCGTGCGAATCTGGTCAAGGAACGTCTTAAGGAATTGCGGATTTCCCACGATTAATACAGAAGCGTCCATTTTGGGATGTAGCTCGACAAGAGCTGAGACATTGACCCTGTGCACCTGATTTCAAAACGTTTTCTACCAAAAGTTGAAGCTTTGGCAGGGGATTTCCCCCATCTATATAGAGTAGACTGTTTTTTGGGTTAAGAACAGTAGTATATGTGCTGTAGGCAGAAACTTACGCTGATCCGTTTGAGGGTTGCTACCCTGCATTGGATGCGATAAGGAGTTCGAGTATAACGCATTTCCCCTGACTTCTACACTAGCTTATCGTGCCTTGGAGCCTTCTGCCTTGGAGCCTGGTCTCCACCAACAGTATAAGTATTCCACCGGACATGATATAACCCCACCCAAATCAACGATTCAGATGGGGATAAATACGGCAAAACCTCAGTCAGTGAAACACTTTCTGAGGAACCTTTATTGGGAACACACTAAGTTAGAGGATTACTTCTTTTGTTTGAGCTGCTTCAAGATTGAACCAACACCCAAGGAACCAATAGCTAGCAAACCACCGATTGTACCCGGTTCAGGAACCTCGGTTTGCTCATACCGATTTTCCACCACGGAAATGAACCCTCTAGCACCATTTTTGGCTTCGATGTTAATTTGGTTCTCTACCCTAGCTTTAGCAAGCTTTTGGTCTAACGAGACTTGATCTGTTTTCTTGTTGGCTGGCGGAGCAAAAACTTCGGCTGTACCAACCGTTGTGTTATCCATCGCTTTGATGGTTTGAGTAACCTTCGCTAGCACATCATCGTTAGCCAATGCACTCGCCGGGGAACCTGAACCATCAAATTTGAGCAGCGCACTGTCCAACCGCTTGTTTGGGTCGAGAACAGTGATATCGTAGGCGAGGAAGACATCTAGGCTTGATGATGGGTTTGTGGATGTTGAACGAGCGGAAAAGCCTGTCTGAAAGAGTAACCCAAACGGATCATCATCTTTGGTTTGGACATTGATGCTGTCACAGCTATTCGGGGTTGTCGTTCCTGTCTGGGTGATAATACACTCGAAATTGCCGAATTCTTTATCACCAACAGTAATGCTTTGATTATTGCTGATTAAGTCTCCCAGCTTGAAGTTTAGTGCCTGGGCTGGGGCTGCAAAGGTGGTTGCAACAGTTGCGGCGGTAAATGCGAGTGCTAAAGTACCTTTGTGAATCATTAATCCTCCTAAATTACTACATGCATGAATAGAGTTTAGATGTAACTAACACAGCTAACTATGAATTTTCTTTCCGTTGCCGTTTCAGGATAGAGCCGATACCCAAGGAGCCTAATGCTACTAGACCTGCTATTGTACCGGGTTCAGGAACTTGGTAAGTCTGAGTAATCATAGAAATCCTTGCTCCGTCAGTGAGAAAGATATCTTTGGTAACGAACGCTTTGGTCACTGATTCACTCAGAGGAACATCTTGATTCAATTCAAAACCCGGATCAGATAAATCATCTGGTGCTGTCACGGTGAGAGAACCAAGGAGTTTAGTTATATCATTAGCATCAACGACAGTTTCTGTAATGGATGCAAATCCATCAGGATTAGTGATTTCACCATCGAATGCTAATCCAATACTATTGAAGGGTGACGTTCCTGGCTTAGCCATTACTGTGTACTGGATTAAGACATCGATAAATGAGCTGTCGCCTTCTGCTGCGAAAAAGTCACTTTCAAATTTCAGTCCATTGGGAAGTAAAGAGACTTCAACCTGATCACAACTGGTTGGGGTATTTGTTTCTGGATCAGAACTAATCAAGCAACTGAAGTCACTGAATATCTTGTCGGTAGTCTCTAATGTCCCATTAGAACTCTGTAGAGCCGCTATACTTATGGCTCTAGCTGGAGCCGATAGCGCTCCCAGAACCGTTACTGCTGTTACTGCTGTAGCTACTGCCCATTTCTGCATCATGTTTGAACTCCTTGGTTAGACTGTCTACCCTAGCTTCCCTATGCTTTTCCTCTCTTTAAAGGTACTGTACTCTCACTGGCGTGTCATCCCCATTTCGGTGAAGTGTTGGTGAAGTGACCACTCAGTTATGTGAAGTTTTGATAAACTGCCCTCTAACCCTGACGGTGACTAACGATAAAGTGATCGCACCTTCATTTTCTCCAAAGGGGCGATCGCATCATTCGTCTCAAGGTTTGACGGTAGCTGGATATACAAAAAATTGGGGGTCTTTGTCTTGTTGTCCCCAATGTTTTTGTATTTGAGCCGAAAGCTCTAGCTTGTTGTGTTAAGCTTTGTTCTTTTTGCCAGCGCGGGATAGAGCTAAGGAACCAGCGACTACTCCTAGACCCAGGATTGTGGTAGGTTCGGGAACATCAACAACTAAATCAATGGAGAAGTTTTGAGCTGTTCCTGAAACTGACTGAGCAGTTAAAATACCTTTAGCTTTCTCACCCTCAGCGGTCACAAAAGTACCTTTGAGTTCGCTAAAATTGAGGATGAAAT
The DNA here is from genome assembly GCF_040221695.1 of Coleofasciculus sp. E2-BRE-01. Taxonomy (NCBI): domain Bacteria; kingdom Bacillati; phylum Cyanobacteriota; class Cyanophyceae; order Coleofasciculales; family Coleofasciculaceae; genus Coleofasciculus; species Coleofasciculus sp. E2-BRE-01. Next base: position 7,178 of record NZ_JAVKEA010000044.1, read on the forward strand.
CGTTCCCAGCAAACGGACCGAAAAACTCTCTTCTTGCTTGTCCTGCATCAAGGTTAAACGTTAAACCATCGTTGAATGTAATAAAATTGGGGACAGGATCATAGGTATATAAGCCACTATTACCACTAACGCTACTCGGTACTAAATTCAGCGTTAGATTGGCAACATCGGCATGAGTGTCTACATAAATCAAGAAGTCCCCTGAGCCCGCCGTAACTAGTTCCTTATCATCATCGCCAAAACCATTACGGGGTATATTACCGAAATCAATTGTATCGGTCACTGGAAATCGCTCAAGCGAGAATTCGGCAGGACCATCAATAGAAACAGAGCCAGAAAGCTTCATAGCTTGTGCAGGTGCAGCTGCCATAAATGCTCCGACGGTAGAAGCAGCCAGAGTTGCTGTTCCGAAGCCGATCACTTTCTTGGTTAAAGTAGACATAATTACCAAAGTCCTCATTGATTAGCGGTTTTTGTGACAAAAAAAGCTTAAGTGCTTTCAGTTCACATATTTATTGCGAGTTGGCTTAAGGGGTCTTGAGCCTGTGAAGCTTTGACCTGAGATTATTTTTCTTTCCTTAAGCTAACTTCATACTACTCGACATGCCCAGAAGTATCCATAAAGCTATGATGAACTTTCTGTAAAGTTTTCATGAACTTTCGTCCAGAGGAGCAAGACATCCTGCTATCGGGGGATTTCTTGGAATTGATGCTCCCTGGAGGTTAGAAATTTTTAATATTACACAAGTGGCTGCACTTGAGTGTGTGGAATCTTTACTTAAGATAACAGAACTTTGTCAAGATCAATTAAAGACCACATAAGACAGATTGTAGCTTAAACCTGCCAGAACGCCCATACCTGAGCTTTGGAAAGGGCGAGTTGTGTGGCAATGTTATTCGATATTCTTTTTGAAACGGCTCAACTTACGCCTATAAGTTTCTTATAGCCATGCGATCGCGGAAATACGCCTCATACAACTGACAGCTTACCACCACGCGATCGCGAACCCAACGCACTAATCCGAAACTGTGCAGCTTCACCATCTGGATTGGATCAAGTTCTACAGCATCATTTGCCTTAAGCACCTGCTGATAAGCAACCGCTAAATCTGGATACTGGCGCAGCCTCCATAAATGGCGATGCAGGTGATTCCCATAGATTCCTGTATCCGTCGCTACAGTCTCTACTATCGATTTTAAACTTACCTGATGTTTGACCATTTCATAGAACATCAAACGCACCAAATAGGGAAACCCTCCCACTAACCGCATAAGCTGATCCAGTTCCTGGGATGATAAATAGAGTCCATAACGCTTTGCCAACTCGTAGACTTGTTCACGAGTAAACGGGGATAACTGAATCCCTAACCCCACAGTCAACAGCGATTGATAGGTATGAAACCAACGATAACCCTCAGGGGAATGAACTAACACCAAGCGCAGGTTGGAAAAGACAGGGATATCTTTGGTATCTTCTTGCCAGGAGTGTAATAATGCCAAAAAATCTGCCGCGATCGCCGGATACTCGAAGACTTGATTCACTTCATCAATGGCAATAACCAATGGGCGATCGCTTTGTGCAAGCAAATACTCCTGGAAATAAAGCGTGCAGCTAATCAAACTGCCCATTGCTTCATCCCAATACTCATCCAGTTTCGGTTCTAGCCTAAGCTGTCGTGCCACATTGACACAAAGCCAGCGCAAAAAAGTCGCGATCGCACTAAACACTGAACTCTCTGCCTGATTTAAACTTAATCGTACCGTCCGATAGTTCTGCTTACTCGCATCAGCCAGAATTCTTGCCATTAACGAGGTTTTTCCCATCTGCTGGGAACCCTCCAAACGCAGGATAGTGGCGGGTTGGCGGATTTGCTGACAGCCGTCTGATTCTATAGGCGATCGCTCAATATAATAGATAGAGTTCAACGGAACTTGTCCCTCTGGTACTTCTAAGGCAACAAACTGCCTAGGTTTCAGCGACTTAGCCGTTGTCAAACCCTTGTCACTGAACAGTCTTTGTTCGAGTACCGAGCGAAAATTCGTCTTATTAACTTTTTCCCCACAGGCGTTTGAGAGTAAGTGCCATAATTTCGGCGCGACACCTTGCTTAATATAGTTGGCAGAATAACCATTTTCTTGAGCAATCTGGTCATAGGTTTTAGGTTCATCCTGCCATGATGCCCACAGAATCGCTTTTTGAATATAACTTAGTGAATGACCAGTCTTTGCAACTAGGAACGTATCAATGCATTCCAATACCTGGTCAATTGGACGATGCCCCTGTTTAATCATCGTATCTACGCCTTGTCAGCCTGTAGCACTATTACCGTTTTAGGACATGTCACGCCTTGTCAATTCATATAAGTTCATAAAATTTAGACGAGGATGACTCCCTCAACGTATCAGTTTAGTATATTGACAATTATATATTTTTATGCATTAAGCCAAGCTAGACGCGAATAAATAGTGACCTGTCTCTGATCAAGATATCAACTTTATATATTGAAAAATCTGAAAATTTGGGTAGATTAGTAAATTTGCAACATCCGATTGAGTTTGTCAACCCTCTTATTTAAAGAGTCTGTAAAGTTGGCGGGACAGCGATTAAAGATTAGATAAAGCTTCCCCGTTCAGCCGCACAAATTTTATATCAAATTTATATATTGTTGATAGAGATTAAATTTGGCATCATCAAAAGTATAGATGGTAGGTTGTGAAACACCATAAAATTTATTCCTCAGTGTAACGGGGATAGGCTGGAAGAGAGGTCGCTGGTATTGATCCGCATTCTTGGCTAAAGCTATTAACCAAAAATCGCTTTGGATTTGAGTGATTGTTAAGGCGTCATAGCTGGAGCGATCGCCGTGACAAACGGGCGTCTAAAACTTCAATGGATTTAACCGGAACCGTAGGGATTTTCTCTGAAAAACTTAACCGATAAACACTGATCTGAAAAGCTCAATTTGTCGGGGAGAGTTCCCGGAAACATTATCCTTATTTAGAAAACGGATTTAGATATCATGAAAATCCTTGTCGTTGAAGATAACTTAGACTTTGCCGAAGCGTTATTTGAATGTCTCACGTTTGAAGGCTATATCGTCGATGTAGTCACAAACGGTGCAGCGGCTTGGAAACGGGCAGTAATCACTGACTATGACTTGGTACTTTCTGATATCGAGCTTCCAAAACTAGATGGGATAAGTCTGTGTAAAAAATTGCGTTATTATGGCTATCGTCTGCCTATATTCCTAATGACAGGTTTAGAACGAGATTTGCCAATAATCTTGACGAATGAAGCCAAAGCTAATGCTTATTTTTTCAAACCCTTTAGTTTCCAAGAGTTATTAGGACGGATTCAATCCCACTGTCTCTGTTGCTAAGTCAAACATCTTCGGGGAGGAGTGGCTGGCATTCTGTAAAGCTTATCTCGAATAACCACTGAAAAAAATCCAAACTTCTGTATAGATCAGGGCTTTTGCTTGCCTCCTAGTTTAAAAAAATTAACGTCAACCCTTAAAAACCCTTTCAATTATCATGTGCATCACAGGTTCTCTTGCTGATTTTTCTCTACCCCAAGTTTTTTGCTTACTGGAAACCGGACATCAAAGCGGTTTGCTAACGCTGCATCCTGAGGGTACGGATCAAACGTCCTCAAATCAAGCGTATTATCTCTGGGTATATCGGGGACAGCTTGTGGCAATGGCAAATTTGTTAGATCATCAAGGTTTAGTCTCCTTAATTGCCCAACAGCGTTGGCTCAAGGATATCTGTCCATCCAGTCTCTTTGCTAAATTGACCCGATTATGTCCTAAGCATCAACCTTTGGGTTCTTATCTGAAAAAACAAGGTATTTTAACCAACCAACAACTCAAGTGGCTATTTCAAGCTCAAGTTCTCCAGCCCTTATGTAATGCATTTCAACTTAAAGCAGGTCACTTTAGGTTTGATCATAATGTACCGCTACCGACAATAGAAATGACGGGTTTGAGTATATCGGCGACACTCGCCACGTTGATGGGACTTAGAAATTTGCCTAGCTGGGATGCTTTGGCGGATCACTTACCTGATCCGGATATGGGTTTAGCCAGTTTAGGGACAGATCAGTCTGAGTTTCCGTTAAATGACCTAGAGTGGCAAGTTTGGACATATACGGATTGCATGGTGTCTCTCAAATCCATCGCCAAATACCTACAGCTTCCCCTGAAAACGGTACAGCAGATTGCTTTTCGCTTAATTGCGATCGGTTTGGCGGAAGAGATGTCTCTAGCGGTAGAAGATGACTATACCCCAGCCATCGAGTCTCAATCATCAGGGTTACACCAAGACTCCTATCGGGAAGTTGTGAGTTATTCGTTTCTGCAACATTTACTAGGATTTTTAGTTCCTAAAGCGTCTTAGTGACTTAAGGTTGGTGGGTTGAGCGAAGTCGAAACCCACCCTACGGTATATTAAGAGTTTTGGCGATCTAAGAAAATGCTTATTTCAACAACCGTTACATCAATTTAACGCTGATGCCGACGACGCGATCGATAAGAGGCGCGAACCCGCCGAATTAGTGTCAATCCTAGGAAATAACTACAAATTCCACCAACCATCCCCACCGTAAAGCAGCCAACAAATAGCGTCCAGATAATCTCAGATCCTAACGCCTTGAACTCCTGCCAAGATCCGAGGCTAATATCGGTTAAGCTATTTTTCTGGAGTAGCCATTTCCCTAGATGGAAGTTAAATGCATAAATCGGCACATAAGTCAAAGGATTGCTCACCCAAGTACCAGCCGCCGCGATTATTTTATTGCCGCGAAAGATCAGCGCTAGACATATCCCTAAAATCGTTTGTAGTCCAAATAGGGGAAACAGCCCCGCAAACACACCACAGGCTAAACCGCGTGCGATCGCCTCTGGGGGTCCAGAGAGACGAAGTAAGCGCCAGTAACAATATTGTAAGCGCCGTCGGAAACTGGGTCTGACTTTACGATTGCGATCAGGGAAAGGACGAATGGGTGCAGGTTTAACCTCTGATGATGAACAGTGGGGACGAGTTTGCAGGGAATTTCTAGACGACATACAGGCTAGAGAAGAAACAGTTACAGCAAGGGCGGCACAAGATAATACACTCATCCTAACTGACCTGTGCGATCGCGATCGAGTTCCATTCGTTGTCCTTTGTCATTAGTCCTTTGTCCTTTGTGATTAATTCCTCATGCATAACTCATCATCATTCCGATCAGATGGTAATCGGTGAATCCACATAAATCGTCGGTTCATTCATCTTAAAGTTAATTCCATAAGCGAGTAACTTCTTGGAAATTTTGTCATTAGCCAGTTCCAATAGGCGCTTCCGTAATTGAATGGAATTTTCGCTTGAGCCGAGAATAAAAAATGTTACTCTAGCACGGGTTGTTTTGTCCTCTATGGAAGGAATTAAGGTAATATTTGTACTTCCCGGATCGATGCCGAATAAAGAATTGGTACTCTCAGCAATAATTTGTTGAACTAAAGCTTTTTCTCGTTCTTCCAGAAGTTGAGAAAAATCCAAATAGAGTAACACCATCACTTTCTTGCCTCGGGTCACATTTTCGATTTCCCAATTTGCCATCGTTGAATTCGGAACAATCAAAAGTGTGCTTTTAGCCGCTGTGCGGATTTTTGTAGACCGCAAGCCAATCGATTCAACTCGACCAAACACTCCATCCGGTAAGCGAATATATTCTCCGGGAATAAATGGGCGGTCTAAATAAAGGACAATCGTCCCCAAAAGCTGTTCCAATGTCTTTTGGGCTGCAAACGCGATCGCAATACCGCCAATCCCAAAACTGGCAAGTAATCCGACTAAATTGACTTGCTGGCTTTGAGCAAATGCAACCACGGCAATAAATCCGATGATTACATTCGCTAGAGTCTCAAAAACCAGGAGTAATTCATCAACTTCTCGACCGAGTTTCCGCACTAATCCTATTCCATATACGCGCACAAACTGGCGAAATAAGCGAGAAGCTAGCCACGCCACACTCACGGTTACAGCTAAATCCATAAAGGGAAGAAGGAAGTCATGCAGTCCCTGATACACCTCCAGCCAAGCCAGTGAGAATGAGAGTAAGATTAACGTGCCAGCAAATTTAAACGCTTGTTGGAGTGGAGCGATTAAATTATCATAAATTTCCGTTCCTAGCTGAAGTGAAAATCGGTGGATAATCCAGCTTACCAGAATCGGCGTGTATCGACCTGCCAAAATAGAGAGGAGAGCAAAGATCAGGAAAATTACATAGTTAGGCAGATTTAATGAGTATACAAACAGAGAAACATCACTAATCGTGTTAGGTATATCAGTTAAGTTCATCAGCGAGTACGGCTACTTTAGAAATCAGAATGGCTAGACGGACACGACATATCACATCTGTATTTTATATAATAAACTGTAATGCCTTTCATGTGAAAATTTAAACGATATCCATACAGAATAGCGAGCGAGACGCTCGCACTACTGTTGCCTCCTACCTTCTACCTTTTCCCTCCGCCACAAGACTTATTCAGAATGCCCTAAGTAGCTCGGCGGCAATAAACCTACCTATATTAAGTTCTGTAAATACACCTCAAACCCTTACAAATGACGTAGCTTGCTTCTCGCTTGCGCGAGTATGACAAATGACAAATGACAATATCAAATGACAATCTCAGCCGTTAACTTTTATTGTCCCCCTCTACTTACTTAGATCGTAATGGGTGAATCCACATTAATAGTTTGTTCCTCAATGTCAAAAGCAATACCATATTCCTTGAGTTGCTTGGTGATATTTTGTTTAGCAATATCCAGCACTTGACGGCGCAACTCCATCGAGAACTCACCAGAACCCAGGATAAAAAAGTTAATTTGGGCTTGAGTCATTCCCGACGATCCATCTTGGATAATATCTTTAAACGTGACATCTGTACTGCGAGAGTCAATCCCAAAAATATCAATCGTACTTTCTAAGATAACTTGCCGGATCAGCGATTTTTCTTGGTCGGGCATCGGACGATAGAAAATTAATGAGATAATTGAAATTACCTTCTTAGCACCCGTGAAGTTTTCGATACTGACCTGAGTTAGAGAACTATTGGGAATCACCATTAACGTCCCTTTACCAGAGGAGCGGATTTTGGTAGACCGCAGTCCAATGGATTCGACTCTGCCAAATGTGCCATCGGGTAGACCGATATAATCATCAACAACAAAAGGACGGTCAATATAAATTACAATCCCACCCAGTAGCTGTTCCAGGGTTTTTTGTGCCGCAAACGCCACCGCCAGTCCACCAATTCCCAAACTTGCCAACAAGCCAAAAATATTGATTTGATGGGTTTGAGCAAAGATAATGATGATGGTGACAATAATCAGTAAATTGACAACCAGTTTGGAAAGGAGTAATAATTCACTATTCACCTTCCGTCCACTTTGCAGGGTGGCATTTAACAGATAGGCATCAAAAAACCGCTTGAATAACCGAGAGCCTAACAAACTCGCTGTAATCGCTAAGGCGAGACTGATGGGAAGTTCTATCAGCTTGATAAACTCTCGTCTGGCATAAGCGAGAAAAATAATATCGGTCAAGGTTAGACTCAGGACTAACCCCAGTAATTCTTTTTCCGGTTGAATCACCTTAGGATAGATATCCCTGAACCGCTCCCATAGCGAACCTAGCCAGCGCAAGGCAAACAAACCGCCCGCGATCGCGAAAATCCCAGCAAGTGCGAGTAAAATAAAGGTTTTCAGGATATCGAAATCTAGGACTCCTGGTAAGGCATCCAGCATAGGAATCTCCAATTTAAGCAATGAGCCGTTTAAACTATTATGGCGTGCAGCTTACAGCTCCCCCAAACTACTCGGTTTGTTAAAGATAACATGACCCACGCTCAACTCTTGGCTGGGCAGTTCCAAGTTAACCCCTTTCCCTTGCAATAGGTTGCGCCAGTCTTTATCGGTAACCTGGGGGGAGTTAGCCAAACGAAGAGTCGCTAAATGCGTTAACGCATCGAACCAAACTCGGTTGGCGACATAAACCTGATCTTCGCGGGGTTTTGCCGCACTAAGTTGACGTTCTAGCCTACATTCCGCAGATATTTCAACAGAATTCATGTAAGGATTCAGGTCTGTGTTTAGCTCATCAATAAGCCTGGGTGTACGAGCCGTGCCAAAGTAAGTTGGGAAAGGGAATTAAGTCATATCGGCGAGTGCGCCCAGGCTCAAAACCCCGGCATCAGGCTGATACCACCCATCTCTCAAGATGATGGGTAGGAATGGAGCCTCGGTTTGTCAGTGTGTAACCTTGTCGAGTTCAATCACAAGGGACACAGACAACTGGGTTTCAAGGGACAGGTTCAGGCAACAGTGACACAGATTGCCCCGACTCAGTTTGAGCTACCAAGGCAGCTTGAAAAAACTCAATCACCGACCGTCCTTGTCGCCGACAAGTCTGCACTACACTTAATAAGTCTGCCGTCTGTTGAAATCGTTTCATTGAGCGAGACCCACCACTGACCTTACGCTTAGTCACCGCCAAACGCAGAGAACGTTCCGCCAAGTTATTGTCCGGTGGCACTTCTGGGTGGTCGAGGAAGTACCACCATTGTTGGGCTTTATCCCGTAAAGAGCGCAGTAACTTGCCCGATTCATATCCGGCTGTACTTATCCACTGTTGTATGGTTAGCGCCACTCGTAGCTTAAAAGAGGCAGCCCAGGTAAAGAAAGAGGTAGAATCTTGAGTTTGACGCCATTGCTTATGCTGGGCAAAGGCTTCCTCAATCAGTTCAATGAACGCTTGCCCTAAAGCCGGATTATTACCATGGCTCAATTTCACAACTTTTTTGAAGTGACGTAAAAGATGGGCTAAACATTTCTGTTGTGCTTTGACCTCGTAGCCATTATAGGCACTGTAATCATCACTATTGATTACACCATCAAACCTAGACCCCAACTGTTGGATTAA
>NZ_JAVKEA010000045.1:0-61195 GCF_040221695.1 Coleofasciculus sp. E2-BRE-01
TAAGTTAGGAGCGATAATTATTGTTAGTGTGAGAAGAATTGTTATTGCCATATCCAGTTCTTGTCCATATCAAGAGATTTTAGCGATCGCGCACTCAAGAATTCAAGCCATTCCCAATACGAGTTAAGTTTTCAGCTCTCGTTATTTGATGAATTAACCATTAGCCCCAAAACCGTAGGGGCGCACAGACGTGCGCCCGATTCAATCGTAAAATATATCCCACAATTTTAGCTGTGCCACGCCAATATATTATGGGTATTATAAGAAAAATATTATCCAGTTGTCTTTAGACAACTTGAGCTTTTAGCCTTGGGTTAAAACCCAAGGCGGTTGGTGAAATTTTAGTATTCCAACTGTAAAAACTTCTCCAACGCCATCACCATCGCGGGGGGCCAACGGCGGATATTTTCCACCCAATCGATGTCTTTATAGCGCTGATCTAACCCAATAGCAGCCACCCAGTTACTCTCGGCTTCTCCTTGATTCCCGTTAACCCATAAGGCGGCGGTGAGTGCGGCGCGGACATCGGGAAATTGGGGATATTTGCGGATTAGCTTGCGGAGTTCCAGGATTGCCTCTTTTTTCTTGCCAATTTGATAAAGGGCGAGGGCGTGGTTTGCCCGGGCGAAGGCAAAATCCGGGGATAAATCGACGGCTTTCTGGTAATACGCGATCGCGGCTTCCCATTCCTCCTTTCCGGCGTTAGCGTTTCCCAGGTTGTTGTACGCCATCGCGTCATCGGGGTTAATCTGCAATACCTGCTGATAATCTGCGATCGCCTTTTGCCATTCTCCCTTTCCTTCATACGCTGTCCCCCGGTTCAAATACGGATCAGGGGCGTTAGGCGCTAACTGAATCGATTGATTAAAATCTGCGATCGCTTGGTCTAATTTATTCTGACTGACTCTGGCATTTCCCCGATTACTCCAGCCTACGGGATTATTGGGTAAAAGTTCAATCAGTTGTGTCCAATACGCTTCAGCCGTGGCAAACTCACCCAGTTGTGTCGCCGTAAACGCTTTTTGCCGCAATTCGTTGAGCCGCTCAATCTGAGCCTGGGTTAAATCAGGGATTTGGGCTTGTGCCATCACTGATGGCGTTATCCACAATCCAGAGCATACCAGCACTAGCACGATACCGAATAAACTGACAATCCAACGTTTCATGAGAATGTTTAAATCACAGAGGCTATTGATCACTGTACAAGCAATTGGCTTCCCCATCTCCCCCAGCTCCCCCAGCTCCCCCAGCTTCCCCATCTCCCCCATCTCCCCCAGCTTCCCCATCTCCCCCATCTCCCCCAAACTCCTTTTCACTCTATCTTTACTGATTTCTCACGCACTCTTTACACACACGCTACTGAAACCAGTCGTCGCCTCTGTAAAAAGGAACATACCCAAATAAATTGATAGTCTTTCTCAACAAACTCTGATTAGCTTAAGACTATTTCCCTGAGGGAGATTGGGTAAATTGAATTGAGAAAATGCGAATGAGTTATCAAGAAATCCGCTGGTGGACAATCGCTGTTTTAGAGATTGCGATACTGGTGAGTTCGCCGTTCTTAATCCGTATATTTTATCACTTGCCGTAATCTGCAATAACAAGAATCCATTGAAGTTCAGCATTCATACTAAGCTGTTCGGCATTTAAACCTTAATGTCAATAATGACGAAAGGATGGTAGTGCGTTAAGCGAAGCCATGCCGCAGGCTTTGCATCTTGCTCGCTACTAATACCCAATTTAAATGCATGACAGCTTATTGTGTGGACATACCAAACCACTCTTGGTACAACCCTTGGTATGTCCCATCTTCCATCAACTTTAACAATGTCAAATTAATAGCTTCCCGCCAGATGCTCCCTTCAGGTAGAGCAATCCCATAATTTTGTTGTTGAAATGTCGGCTCAATCAACTTAACCTTGCCTTGCCCTTCAGATGTCGCATAATTCTGTAGGGCAGGTGCATCATAAACCACAGCATCCACTCGTTCATCCTCTAGGGCTTGATAAGCCTCTGGCAGGGTTTTAAACAAAATGGATGCCACTCGATTATCCCGTAGATACTCTTGAGCCGCACTTTTTTCCACTGTAGCCACTCGCACATGATGCAAATCCGCAGGCGTTGCGATCGCGCCGCGCAATCCTTGCAATGTGAAGCTAGTGGTAATACTGGCGGTGAAGTAGGCAAAGATGAAATAGCCTGCACACATCCAAAATAAGGCAAATAACCGTCCTAATGCCTTTTTGGGGGTTTTATCCCCATAACCCACGGTTGTCACTGTTACCGCCGCCCACCAGAAGGATTCCCAAATACCGGGTAGGTAAGATTGGGGAAACTCGTCGTTATGATGGCGTTCCACGAACCAAATCAGATGAGCCGCGATCAATAAACAGAGGACAAAAAATCCTATTGCATAATAAAAGGCTGGTGTCAATAAAATGCTCAAAATTCCTGGGAAAAGAGTACCGAGGAGGCTACGGTTCTGAGCAGACACCATAATTTGCAACCCGGATTCAAAATAGGGGTAGGAAAAATCGATCGCCTCCTCTCGCTCAGACGTAATCGTCACACCCGCGATCGCGACATCAGCCATCTCCTGTTCTATTTCCTCTAAGAGTTGACCAATGGTATCCACGCCCTGTAATTGGTAGCTTACCCCCATTTGTTCGGCAAGCTTGTCCCACAGTTCAATACTAAATCCGCTATAGTTGCCATTGTCATAGATTACAAATGGCTCAAAAACCTTCGTAATCACCCGTAAGGTTAAGGATGAGGACGTGTCGTTCAACGGTAGAGTCGTATCACTATTATTTCGCGATCGCTCTCTTGTGGAGTTTGCCAAAGACACAACAGCGCCCCTATCCCCGTTGGCTAGTACCATCCTCACCGTTCCTGAGGGATGCGGTTGACTCGTGCTAGGAAACGAAAAGACTAGCCAAACAACTAGCGCCGTGAGACAACTCAAAACCCAGTAACCAACCGTTTTAATCATGGTTGAGATTTGGGAACAGGTAAGTTAAGCAACAAGACAACGAATTTTAGATTTTAGCATTTTGAAGTCACTAAAATCTAAAATCTTTGTTCAACAGAGCGGTTAGCTTACCAGCTTTATCCCTCTTACATTAGCGTCCATTAAATAGACTTTACTCAACTTTGCTCCCCTCAAATCAGCACCTCTGAGGTTAACTCGGCTCAATTTGACCCCCCTCAAATCAGTACCTCTTAAATCAGCATCCGTTAAATCAGCACCCTTAAGGTCTGCATTTCTCAAATCTGCACCCCTGAGATCAGCACCGATTAAATCAGCCGCTAGCAATTCAGCACCCCTGAGTTGGGCGCGGGTCAATTTGGCGTAGCTGAGGTTAGCTAAGCTGAGGTCAGCACCATTGAGATTAGCGCCCCGTAAGTCTGCTTCACTCAAGTCAGCGCCATTCAGGTCAGTCCTTTCGAGGATAGCACCCCGCAGGTTAGCCGCCGTTAGATCCTTGCCACTGAGGTCTTTTCCACTTAGATTGATCTTCACAGGCTTTTCCATGGTTTTGTTATACAGTCTTGTCTTTAATTGTTATTCATCCCTAGGGATATATTTCATCAGCCATTTGTCGCAAATGGCTTCAGTAAAATTGCTGAATATTTTGAATCTAGGGGAATTGAGTGGCTGAAGAGGAGAGATTTTTAATTAATAAAATCTTAAGGATAAGTAAACCCGCTTAAGCGCCAAACTCAGCTCTTACACTCCTTCTAAGAGTTTAGACGGATTAATAATTTTTTCTAATCACATCAATAAGGAGAGAGTTGGCGGCTTAACGGTAATCGTCACTCTGATGGTTGATCGCTAATTGATACATCTTTGATTTTACGGGACTCCAACCACATAGAAACTCCTATCCAAGCAATCACCAGCAGTAGTACCGCGATGCCAAATTTCGCCATCCAAGAGACTAAGGTTTCTAGGGGAATAATCCGTCCCACAAAGAAGGATAAACTAACCATAACGGATGCCCACACAGCAGCCCCCGCTAGGTTACACAAGAAAAATTGAGAGTAGGGCATTTCTGCAATTCCTGCCATCGGTCCAGCAAAGATGCGTAGGAGTGCCACAAATCGCCCAAAAAACACCGCTCTAGCGGCATTTTCACTAAACTGCCGTTTGACTTCTACAAGTTGGGGTTCTGGAATGCGAAAGAACCGTCCTAATCGCAATAAGAATGACCAACCGCCTATTTTGCCAATCCAATATCCACAATTATCACCCAGAACAGCTCCAGTAATGGCACTTGCCAGCACAAACCAATAATTGAGTTCACCACTTCCAGCTAAGAAACCACCGACCAGAGTAATGGTTTCGCCAGGGAGGGGAACTCCAGTATTTTCCAAAGCAATCCCAGAGAAAATAACCCAATAGCCGTACTGATGTGCCAGTTCCTGGATTGTCTCCAGTGATAACAGCTCAAAAGACATCCAGTAAACCCTTTACAAAAATTTATCACCTATCACATTTTCACGTATTTTGGCAAATTGTGTCAACTCGAACGGGACTCATGCCCTAAGGTTATCGGTTGAGACAAGGTATGGGATGAGGTGAGGTGTAGTGGCATGATACTGTAGGGGCGCAAAGACTTGCGCCCAATTGATTTAACCGTAAAATTGATTCCACTATGTCAAAAGCGAAGTTGTTTTGATACAACTCTTTAAGTTGGCACCAACTCACCTGGACGCAGTTTTGCCCATTTGCCCATTTCTTCCTTAAAGCTGTTACATCCTACGACATCCCATTCCATCTCGACAAAATCCGCTTGAGGACGGATGTTGACATTGATGGTTGGTTCAATCGGCTCAAAATCTGGCGTTTCTGTCAGATGGGGTTGCTGATGCTGGGTTTCCACCGCATTATAGGTGGTGCATCGGTCTACATAGTGGCAGTTAACGCAAATACACATTGCCCAAACTCCAAGTCCTTTTTGTTAGCCTAACTTAGACCAGCCCTAGATTGACCACTATTTCGATGGATTTTTTGGATTTGTCTGATGTTATTCGTCCTTTGTCCCCCAGTATTCGTTACTCACGATGAATTCTGACTTATCGGTTCTGTCTCCTGAAAGGTTTCCCTTCAGCCTAGAGTGGCTACCGCCTCAAGCCTGCTTAGTCGGTGGTGCGGTACGAGATGCGTTGCTGAGACGACAGGCTGACTATTTGGATTTGGACTTTGTGGTTCCCCATGACGCGGTGAAAGTCGCTCGTAAGCTGGCAAGTCATTACAAAGCTGGGTTTGTGGTGCTGGATGAAGCGCGACAGATTGCTAGAGTTGTTTTTGATACCGCCACCGTTGACATCGCTCAACAGGAAGGGGAAACCCTAGAGACTGACCTGTATCGACGTGATTTTACCATTAATGCGATCGCGTATAATCCCCAGACCCAGCAAATTATTGATCCGTTGCAGGGTGTAGCCGATTGTCATGCTGGAATTATCCGCATGGTATCCCCAGACAATCTCCAGGATGATCCCTTACGATTACTGCGGGCTTATCGCCAAGCCGCTCAACTGGGTTTTACGATAGAATCCACGACTCAATCAACAATTCGTCAATTGGCTCCCTTACTGGCAAAAATAGCTGCCGAACGAGTACAAGTTGAATTAAACTACCTGCTACAATCTCCGCAAGGAACACCTTGGCTTACCGCTGCTTGGCAGGATCAATTACTTCACCATTGGTTTCCTGATACAAAGGCTGATAACTTCACCCAAATCGCTGCAACGGATAACGCCGCGAGTGTACTGGCTCAAACATGGCAGACATTAGCCAGCCCACTGAAAACTCCGGTGAGTGGCAAGTCCTTATCGTGGTTAAGTTTAGCAAAATTGACGAACGTATTACCCTCTGAGGTTGAACCAGCAGAAGCCCAACTTTTACAGTTAAAATACAGCCGTGCCGAAATTCGGGCAGTGTTGATTATGATTCAATACTTACCCCAACTTTTATCTCATGTCACCTCGCCCATGAGTTTAAGAGAGCAGTATTTTTTCTTTCAAGCTGTCGGGTCAGTTTTTCCCGCTTTAGCAGTTCTAGCGGTTGCAGAAGGGGTATTGGTTGAGTCAATCGCTCCCTTAATCAATCGTTATTTAAACCCAGAGGATCAAGTCGCTCATCCGACTCCCTTAGTCAAGGGTCATGATTTGATGCAACAGTTAAAGTTACCACCGAGTCCTCAAATTGGCGAGTTACTAACAGAGATTCAAATTGCCAGGATTGAAGGCAAAGTTTCGACTCGTGACGAGGCGTTAGAATTTGCTACTCAGCGACTTCTATAAATTAGGACACGATGGTATCGTGTCCCTACCGAATCAATTATCCCTAAGCTGCGGTAGGCTTGTAGTAGGGAACCTTAGCCCTATATTCTATAGCAACCGCCACGCTAATTAAATCGGGCGCACGTCGGTGCGCCCCTACAGTGTTGGGATATAAGCGTTATCCACTATATTATTTGTGCTACGCCATTTCCCTTTTTTCGTGACGTCCTCCTACACCGACCCTACGGGTACGGTTGTAGGCTTCCTTTGTCGCCGCCCTAGAGAACGACGCTTCCAGCATTTTATAGTGGGGAATACGCCCAGCCCCACTTCTTGCTTATCGCAAGAGAAACTTTAGTTATGGAGTTGAGCTTTTGCTGTCAAGTTACCAGCTTTCACAGCGCCAGTAGATGAAACACAAAAACAATTTATCCATCCGTTAATAGTAGCTGGCGAAAAGCAAGTTGTCAATAATAGACTGGCGAAGAATCCCACGCTCAATCGAAGATTAGAGCGTGGGGCTTCTCGCCGGATAAGCTAACTGACTAACTTTAAACCGTGATGCCGTTCGCTATCTTCCTCAACCGTATTTTGAACAGTATACTGATTTGACTGTAGCGCCTGTCGCATGGATACAATCTGTGCCATCATTTGTTCGAGTTGATGGTCTATTCTCTCAACTTCTGAGGTTGTTGGCGATGACGGTTGTGCATCTTGGGCTGGGGTATTACCGAAGACAGCTTGAGCTGAGGCTAAGGATGCGGCTAGTGCTTGCATCGAGTTGACTTGAGCAGAGGTAATCGGTTGCTCGCTAATAACCTGCGGTTCCATCTGCGGCTGCGCCTCAATCACATCTACTGGTGCTGAATTCGCTTGCGACGATATCTGTTCCTCTAATGCGGTTTGCAACGATACTTCTTCTATCTCTGGAGTGTCTTGCTCCATCGCGTTTACGGGTGCAGGTGTCTGAGTGTCTTGATTTACTGTGGTACTGGTTAATTCTGTCGCCTGTTTACCCAACCAGTTTTGTAGCCCAGACGCATCTAACTGAGATTGTGAGCTTCTGATGTTATCGAGCAGTTTTTGCTTTTCGTCTAAAGTCTGGGTTAATTGGGCAAGTTTTTGTTCAACGACAGCCGATTTCCGATTTGACTGTTGCCACCCCATCATGGCTACACTTGTGAGTCCCACCCCTGCGCTCAGTAAACCCGCTACCCCTAGATACTGAGGGGCAAAGTCTTTCAATTCACCAAAAAAAAGCGGTTCTTCTTGAACTTGAACCGTCACTGGCTTAGAACCGAATAGATTGAGGGGTAGAGTCAAGGTTGCAAATACTGCTGCTGAAAGTGCTACGGGTGTAAGAATGAATTTGATGGCAGTTGCACTGGTTGTCATTGGTAGTTCCCTCTAAAAGTTACCTGCGTTTGTGGTGATACTCAAGGTGTATCAGCCGTTTTCAACGGTTTTGCAGATTACCCCTGTTTATGAATTAACGGCTCCAACCCCGAAAGGAGTATGAAGTTGTAGCGCACCTGATCTTAAAGAGCAATTCATTGGAGCCGTTTAAAGTTCATCGGATAGATGAAGGCTTTATGTACTTGAGTTGTCTTTGCTCTCTCTTTTATTTAATTTAATATAATTTTCGTCAATTGCATATAAAGCTTTTATGAAGAATTTATTCAGGGTATAAATACCCAATGAATTTATTTTCACCGAGAGAAAATTTCATGATGTTTTTCTCGGAAACCCGCCCTGACGCCACTGGGCAGGTTTAGTCATATCTGGGTGCAACAAGAAAGGATAGTAATCAAACCCACCCCGACAAAACTTATGACTTGATCGGGTAAGGAAAGTTGCCGCAATTGTTGATTTATCTTAACGGCTGCGGCTAATCCAGACTTCATCGCACTTTCAATTAAATTATTCCCACACCAATCGCCACAACACACAAGGGGTAAGGGTGTAGTTGTCACCAGACAATCTTTATCGGCGGGAGTTCTGGGAAAGGCATAGCGCCAGCGATGGATTTGGAACCAATCCGGAGTCTTGAGCCAAGGAACGAGCAATTGCGCCCCATGAGTGAGTAACTGTTGACCCGCTTCCTGTAAATCGGCAGCCTCTAGATAATGTTGAGCAAACTCAGCCGTACTATGCAACACACATATTAATGAAGTCGAATTAGACCGTTTGCTGCTATCTACACCAATCCAGGCTAAATTATCATCGGGTGAACAGTTGATCGAGCCTGACGTTAATGGCGGTTGTTGGGGATTAGAATAACCTGCCATGACACTCAAACAGGGGTTAAATTCCACTGCCCGTAGACTCTCTAATAAATTAGAGGGGAATTCTTTCTTTAGGGGTTCCAGCACTGTTAACGCTTGGGGGGCGGGAATCGCCATAACCACGGCGGCGGCGGTTAAGTTGTTGTCAGTTTTCTCAGGTGTATGATAGGTAATCTGCCAGGTTTGTTCAGGAGTAGGCGCGATCGCACAGACGCGGCAGGAGAAGCGGATATCTAAATCCTGAGCTAGATATTTGGCAATAGCTGTCATACCTGTGGGGGCGACATACCGAGGAGAGGGACATTCAAACTCATCTTGATTATCCGTCCACAGGTGAAGAATGCCGCGATCGCACAATGTCTGAATCAGTTGCTGGGATAACTTGCCCTTCGCCTCTAGAAACGGCACACCATGATCCACAGGGGTTCCCTGAATCCGCCGAGTTGCCACTCGCCCACCGACGCCACGAGACTTTTCTAAGACAACGACTCGATATCCAGCTTGGTACAATTGTTGAGCGCAGGTTAGTCCTGCCATACCTGCACCGATAATCGCAATATCAAACACTACAGATTCTCCTGTCCGGTTGGTAGTTAGTATACAGGTAGAATAGAGAACAGTAGGGCTTATAGGGGTTGGAGGGAATACCATTGGATGAACTCAGAAGCGCCTTAGAACTGGCAACGGAAGACGAATTACAACAACTGACACAAATTTTGTTCCGTCGTCAGTTTAATCCCCTAGACTATCTGCAAACCCCTGAACCTATCGACGTTCAAAGTCAAGATCGGCAGGTGTGGTTGGATACTCTAGAGCAACGGTTTCGCTTTTTAGCCGCCGATGGGATGACTGTGCTTAAGGGACGCACGAATGACTTCACGTACCGACAAGCGCTGATTCAGGTGTGCCGTTACCTGAAAATTCCTTATTCCAAAAAACTATCCACCACCGATCTGGAAGCAGAAATATTTCTTAATCTGATGAGTCGCGCTTGGAAAAAATTACCCCCAGCGGAACAAAAATCGCTTACTGTGCGGGTACAGCGCTCATTAGCCCAGTCGAATCAATCCCAACCGTTACCCGCACATATCCAGCACAACCCGATGGATTTGTTGATTAAAGGGGGTTCGGCGTTAGCTGTGTCTTCGATTGTCAAGCCGATTATTCTTAAACAGGTAGCGCGTCAGTTTGCCATCCATTTTGCCCGTTATCAAGTGGCAAAACAAGCGGCGGTTCAGGGAGGTGCAGCAGCAGCGACTCAGTTTCAGAATTACCTGGTGCTGCAAACCGCGAAGCGGGGAATGGCAGCGAATGCAGCGCGTTATGGGGCAACTCGCACCTTATTTGCTTTCGTTGGACCCGTATTGTGGGGCTATTTCTTCGCCGACTTAGGCTGGCGGGTGATCGCGACAAATTATGGTCGGATTATTCCCACTATCCTAGCATTAGCCCAAATTCGCCTACTGCGGAGCGAGTGTTGGGAACCGGTGTAGCCTCGTTGTCCGATTAATGCCAATATTTTTAGGGGAGTTGAGACGTTAGCTGGGCGGTTAAAAACCACAGCTACCCGAACAAAACCGTTCGTAGTTGCGCTTCAGCGCGATCGCATCCCGTTAACGAGGATAACAATACCACAATCTCGTAGGGGGCGCACCGACGTGCGCCCTAACTAAGGGAACAAAACTACTGGGGTAACAAATAGAATTTAACCAGCGATAACGATAGGATAAATAAATACGTTGAACCGATTAAACCCATGGCAACAACCACTGAATATAAGTACATCCAGCTTAATGATCAAGGTGCGCCTATCCTGACAGGGACAACGATGAAAGTTATTGAGTTAGTCATGGCACAAATGGCTTACGGTTGGAGTGCAGATGAATTGCAGGTTCAGCATCCCTACTTGTCGATGAGCCAAATTTACTCAGCATTGGCTTACTATTGGGATCATAAACAAGCCATTGATACTGAAATAGAGGAAAGCCTGCGCTGGGCAAAACAGGTAAAAAAGGAAGCTGGAGTCTCTCCTGTGGCGGCTAAATTGAGAGCAAGAGGATTACTGGTGTGACTGTAGCGTTCTATATGGACGAACATGTGCATAAAGCGATTAGTGAAGGGTTGCGTCGGCGTGGGGTGGATGTTTTAACGGTTCAGGATGATGACCGACGGAACACACCCGATGATATTTTACTAGATCGGGCGATGGAACTGAGGCGGGTCATGTTTTCCCAAGACAGAGATTTATTGATTGAAGCACAACGTCGTCAGATTGCTGATAAAAGCGTTGGGCTTGCTCCCAGTTGCCGCGATTTCGCTCTATATCTGCCAACAATCCCAAAGAAGACGCGATACCTTTTTTGTTGTCTTGATCTTGAGCATTGACTAGGGACTTCCGAAAATACTCCTCAGCCTTATGCCAATTTCCCCAATCCCGATGGACAATACCAATCACTTGTAGACAAATTCGACATTTAGTCTCATCCTCAACATGAGGTAAGAGTTGCTCATACAAGTCTTTTAATAAACTCCAGTATCCCCAAGGTTGGAGGTATTCCTTTAGAGTATTATTCAGCAAAGTAAACGCTTCGCTGTAATTCCCCAACTGAAACGCAAAATACTCAGCTTCCAAGACAGGAGATAAGTCCTCTAGAGTTTTGGGATTGTCTACCTGTTTTTCTGTGCAGTAAAATTTATAGACGGTTTCCATCAGTTGGGGGAGTTCCTGCTGATAGTCCACTTGCAGAAACTCGACAATCACCCGATGTAAATCATACAAGACTTCACAGTTTTCCTCATCATAGCGACTCTGGACTAAACTACTATCCACTAATTGCCCAATAATCGCCTCAGTTTCGCCAATCTCCTCTTCAGTAAACTCCACGGGTTCTTCCATGACTGTGGCATAATCAAACCGGAAATCATTCTCTTGATATAATCGCAAAAAGGTTAACCCCTGACAATCAATCCCCACCCGCAACACACACATTCGACGCAGTAAATCTCGCGCCGCTTCACTTTGTCGCATCAATTGTTCTCGCAGAATTGGTTCAGCCTTTTTCGTCACCAACTCTGGATGCTTCCGCAGATACCCCGGTTTCCCTTTCCCTACCGCCGCCAGTTGGGTTAATAGAAAAACGTGTCCCTCAACTTTGGCTGATACCCACTGCAAATCGGCTATTTTATCCCGTAAATGACGCTGGCGCAGAATTTCTACCCCCGCCTTTGTCGCCACACCCGTCACTGTTTCGAGATGCACTAATTCTGAATCCGGTTCTGTATTCTCATAACGCGGATCAGTGAAATCAGCCGGGATGTCTCGACTGGTTATAATGGTTTGGCACTGATGCTGTTGATAAACTAAAGCATTGAGGAATTGACCCCACTCTGGGGACATGGCTTGTCTGGCTTGGGGATGGTTGGCGGGATGTAAGATAGTTTCCAGGTTATCTAGTACGAATAAACAGGGTTGTTGGGCGAATCCCTGAATAATTTTGGCAATCTTTTCCTCAGTACGCTGTAACCCTTCCCTTGTCTCAATCCCGAATCCATCCCGTAACAGAAATTCGGTTACATCATCAAAACTGGTTCCCGGTTGTACCTGAAAATATATCACCAACGGATAGGGACAATCGGTGACTGGAGTGCGGCTGGATAATTCAATTCCTAACGCTTCTAACAGTTTCACCGCTAAACTGGTTTTGCCGATTCCCCCTTGTCCGATTAATGCTAATACTTTTAAGGGAGTATTCGGTTGGCGGAGTTTGGCGGTTAATCGGGTAAGAAGTTCGTCGCGCCCTTGCCATACCGGGATTGTGGGGAATCCTTGATTGGTAATTAGTCGGGTTTGGGGAGGGGTGAGGGCGGGTTTTGTTGGGGTGTTAGGGGTTGATGTTGCTGCGTTAGCGTCTAAACCCGCCCCTACAGCAGATGGGTTAGATGGGAAATGGGGATTGACATTTGGCACATTTTGGGTGTCGGGATTTTCCCCCAAATCGGCAACCTCTCGCCAATCATAGCCGAGTTTATTACAGAATTCCTCAAAGTTTAAGTGGTCAACTGGTTTACCGTTGAGAAAGTTCCATGCAGTGTTTTTCGATACGTCTACGGCTTCAGCTAAGTCAATCTGACGCGGGAAGCCATTGCGCCTGAGTGCTTGTTTCAGCTTGGGGATATAGTCGGGATGAACCCTTGTACCTCTGGACATGCGCGATCGCACAATCTTTTTCTTAGTATATCAAGGGCAATCATCCGCCCTGGGACTAACTTGGGACTAACTTGGGACAAAGTGGTTAACACGGGTTTGGATTGGGATTAAACCTGGGATTCGGGGGTGTTTGATGGAAGAGTAAAGCATTCAACCCGATTGTGATGAATAGGAAGCATTCTGAACTTTTGCTAAAAACCTTGGAAGTGAGTACATTTGTCGTGACTCTGTACACCTATTCTGCTTTTGTAGGAATTGCGGCGGCGGGTTTAGCGATTTATTGTTTACTTCAGCAAGCGCGGGAGGAGGATGGGTAGTCTTGTGTTCGTTCGTAGGGGAACCTTAGCCTATAATCCAGCTAAATTGATGCATAATTAGGTTTTTAGGAGGGGACTATAGCTTATAAGGTTCCTTAGCACTGGATAGGATACCACTCTTTCTTTGATTAAAAATGGGTAAATGCTAAATGGCAAGGCGAATAAATCGACGAGGTGGAAAGAGTCAACTTTCATCGAGTATCACGCTGATTCTAGTGGGCATATTAATTATCATTATTTGGGGCAATCTAGTTATTCTACAATGCGATCGCCCCCTATCTACTCCGGTTGCTTGTCAGCTTACCTCGGCTAATTTACTCAGACAAGCGATTACCTTAATTCCTCCGGGGCACCTTCAAGGTGCTGAAGTCCAGCGTCGCCATAAACGGCGTAGTCTTAATAATACTTACCGAGTTATTCTCTTGACCAAAGAGGATAGAATTCCGCTGACTCAGGGGTACAGTATGGGCGAACGGAAAAAACAAGAGAAAGCGAATCAGATTAATGCTTTTGTTGAAAATACTCAACAGATATCGCTGACAATTCGGCAAGATGATCGGTGGTTGGGTTACTCATTTGGTGGCATGTTTATTGTGGCTGGTGTGTTTACGTTGGTTAATTTTTTAAAGTGTTAGTTGAGTTTTTGGCAGATGCGCGTACTTAAACATGTCGTGGTGGTATCAGCAATACTTTTGTTCAGCATTTCTCCAATTCTGAGTGTTTTGATTGCCAGTCTGATCGCGGATCGGTTCGGCTGTAGGCTTCATGAAGGATTTGCCAATCCTTGTATTATTAATGGTAAGGATTACGGCGAGACGCTGACTTCGATGTTTATTGCGGGTTGGTATATCTTTTTATCGATTCCGATTGGGATGGTTTTACTTATCCTTTATCCGGTTTCAATAGTCCTTATAAAAGCGATGAAAAGGAAGGGGCGTTGATGGTAATTAGCTGGAATGACAATAGGGGGATTCGCTGGAGAGAATAGGGCATGGCACCGCCATACCTCTACCACAGCTTAGGGGTAATTGATTCGATAGGTACACCTTAACCTTAGATTTTGTTGGGTTTCCTTACGTCAACCCAACCTACCATGCTTAATCTCAATCAAAGTCCCCCTTTTTAAGGGGGATGCGAGGGGGATAAAAAATGCATCAGCGAAGCCATCGCAACTTTTCCAACCATCTCTCAGGCGCGGTTCCATTTTCGCAGTAACCCACCGAGTTAGATGGTGTAGGGTGTAACATTTCATGATTCATAGTTTATATATGCCTATCCATTGAGTAAGGCATTGATAATCGTTGCTAGCTTCTTCAAATTCACAGGTTTAGTCATATAATAGGATACACCGGCGGCTAAACATTTTTCGCGATCGCCTGACATCGCCAATGCAGTTATGGCAATAATTGGAATGTTGGCAGTACGGGGGTTGGCGCGAATTTGTTGGGTGGCGCTTAACCCATCAAGTTCTGGCATCTGAATATCCATTAAAATTAAATCAGGCTTGCGCCGTTGGCTGAGTTGTACGGCTTCTTTGCCATCTTTTGCCATGATCATTTCATAGCCGATTCCCTGTAAATAATCGGATAAGGTTTGGGTGTTGGCTTCGTTGTCTTCAGCTAATAAAATTAAAGGAGTCGTTCGCGGTAACGTTGTGTCTTCAATGTCTGATACACTACACCCTAGCGTCGCCTTTTCTGCGGGGTAACTGATGGAGTGATTCGCTGGATGAGAACGCCAAGGTAGTCTCACGGTAAAACAACTTCCTTTCCCCAATTCACTGTCTACGGTTACCCATCCTCCATGTAATTCCACAATCCGCCTTACTAACGCTAATCCTAACCCTGTTCCCTGATGACGCCGGGATAAACTACTATCAATTTGGACAAAAGATTGAAAGAGTTTCTCCAGATGTTCTTTAGCAATTCCAATTCCCGTATCACTGACACTGATATAAAGCATCTCATTTGGGGAAGTTTTGAGTGTTAACCCTTCACGCCCCTCAAGGGTATGGTTTATAGGGGCGGGTTTAGGGATTTTCGTTTCGCTATTGATAGTAACGTTTGAACAAAACCCGCCCTGACTAAATGTAGAGTTTACTTCCTTGTCTCCCTCATCTCCCCCATCTTCCTTATAAATTTCCACCATAACCTGTCCCCCTTCTGGGGTAAACTTTACCGCGTTACTTAATAAATTAATTAAGACTTGCTGCAAGCGTCGTTCATCGCCCAGAATCGTCCCTAATCCCTCGGTAACATTATCCGTCAACGTAATGTTTTTATCTAAAGCTAGCGGTTTAATCAAGGATAAACTCGCATCACACAGTTGGCTAATCCTAACGGCTGTCAGGTTTAACTCCAACTTCCCGGATTCAATCTTGGCTAAATCAAGAATATCGTTAATTAACTCCAGTAAATGTCTACCACTTTTTTCAATCGTGGCGAGAGACTTGCGCTGTTTTTGGGTAATCTCTCCATAGACTTCTTCTTGTAAGCTTTCCGATAACCCCAGAATCGCATTCAGCGGCGTTCGCAATTCATGACTCATATTTGCCAGAAACTCGTCTTTTAACCGAGTGGCGTGGGCGAGTTCCGCATTGGTTGTGGCTAAAATATCATTATTGTGGCGCAATTGCTCGTATAATTGAGACTGTTTAATCGCGATCGCGAGTTGGGTGGCTAACGATACCAGTAACTCTATTTCCCAGGTTTGCCATTCTCGCGGATGGGAACATTGATGGACGATGAGTAATCCCCAGAGGATATCCTGTTGTACAATCGGGACAACCAGTTTTGCCCGGATTGCGTATTCCTCCATGAAGCTTATCATACAAGGTAGAACCTCTTCGCGATCGCGATCGGCTAACGCATACACTTGTCCCTGAACATAATTCTGATAACAGCTTTTGGGAAAGGCTTCCGCAGAAAAGATACTATTCAATAACTGGGGAAATCCTGACGCCACCCCTTCCGCAATCGCCCGTCCCCGATTATCTTCAAAAAGCTGATACACTAATACTCGGTCAGCCATTAGTAATTGTTGGACTTCTTCAACCGTCGTTGTCAGAATTGTCTCCAAGTCTAGGGATTGGCGAATGCGTCGAGACATCGCACTGATTAATCGTTCTCGTTCCACCTGTTGGCGTAGGGTTTCTTCTACCTGTTTGCGCGACGTAATATCTGACGCTGTACCGAGAATCTGTTTTGGTTTCCCCTCAGATGTACGAGTAAAAATTGTATCCCAACTATATAACCAACGCCATTGACCATCCGCATGGCGCATCTGATACTCACATTCAATAATATCACCATCTTTGGCGGTATCAAAGCGTTGATGCTGGCGTAAAACTTGAGCTAAATCATCAGGATGCATTAGTGATTCAAACAGTTTGGATTCCATCTGCTGAATCTGTTCCGGGCTATAACCCAGCACTTGAGCCACGGAACGGTTAATATAGATATTGCGTTGTTCAACAATATCATAAATATATAACACATTCGGATTCGTATCCGCAATCCGTTGAATAAATCGCTGACTTTCTTGCAGCGCCAATTCTGCTTTTTTGCGATCGCTAATATCCCGAAAATAGATCGATAACCCTTCTTCCGAGGGATAGACTCGCACTTCATACCAGGTATTGTTCGACGCATACAACTCCTCAAACGCCATTGGTTTTTGTTCCCGCGCCGCTTGGTGATAGATGGTTTCAAATTGGGTGCCAATGGCGTCAGGAAATTCATCCCAGATACATCGACCAATCATATCGACGGCGGGACGATTAATTAAGGGGGCTAATAGGGAGTTAAAGTGGGTAAACCGCCAATCCTGATCCAGGGCAAAAAAGCCTTCGGTAATACTTTCTAATATATTATTAATCTTGCGATGAGAATCTTGCAGGGCTAATTCCGTTTGCTGGCGTTCCTTAATTTCTCGGTGCAGGTGTTCCACTGTCTTTTCTAACGCCGTGGTTCGTTCCTGTACTCGCTTTTCTAGGGCTTCATTTAGGTGTTTCAGCGATTCTTCTGCTTGTTTGCGATCGCTAATATCTCGATAGGCGCTTAAAAAGAAGAGTTGATTATCTTGATGAATAATGGAATGGGAGACTAGCAGAGTTTTCTGAACCCTGTTCTTATCACAAAATGTTGTTTCCAGGGTGCGGAGTTTGCGCTTCTTACTGGGACTTTTTTGCCATTGCTTCACCTGCTGATAGAGAAGCGGATCAGGATACAGTTTCGCCATGAAATTCTCACAACGATTCGCCTCTTGGCGGGTATAACCCGTAATTTGCTGCATTTGATGATTAAAGATACGGAATTTTCCCTGACTATTACTCAAGGTAATTCCTTCGCCCACGGTATCAATCACCGTAGACAATTGTCCCGCCATGGATTGAATCGCTTGTTCGGCTTTTTTGCGTTCGGTAATATCGGTAACCGTAGTTACCCGCAAACAGCGTTCCCCTTGCTGCATGATCGGTCCAGTGGTAACCTGAATATCAATAAATTTACCATCATGACGCCGTACTTGCCATTCACCGGAATGATGGGGGTCAAGAAATTCGGTTAAGGATCGTCCTAATAAATAATCACGGGAATAAGCAAAGAGTTGACAGAAGGCGGGATTCACCCGTACCAGTCGCCATTGTTCATCAGTAATACATAAACCCACGGGGGCAGATTCATAGAATAACTCTAACAGTTTCTCACTGGTTTGGGCGTGTTCCTGTGCCTGTACCCGATGGGAAATATCCAGCCATGCGCCAATGATTTCTTGGGGAATTCCTTGGTCATTGCGAATCAGTTTCCAATCATCTTGTAGCCAAAGATACTCTCCATCTTTCTGTTTAAACCGATATTCTTGAATCGAATAGCCCTGTTGAAACAGTTGAGCAAATCCGGTGAGAACGGTGGGTAAGTCTTGAGGATGAATATGATTTAACCAAAAATCCGGTTGTTCCATGATTTCGGCGGGGGTATAGCCAATCAGGGCGGTAATATTATCACTAATAAATGTGGTTTGATAAGGCGGAATAAACTGGCGACTGTAAATAGCAGTGGGACTCGCCGAGAGTAAATAATGCAGTCGTTCTTGCGTCGCCTTTGCCAATTGTTCTGCCTTTTGCCGTTCCGCCAGTTCGGTTTGTAATTGGGAAAAGGCATTGGCTTGTTGAATCGCGATCGCGATTTGTACACTAAGTTGTTCTAATAAGTCTAATTCCTGGGGTTGCCATTGGCGGGGGGCGGCACACTGATGGGCAACTAATAAGCCCCAAAGTTGTTCGTTAATAATAATGGGAACGGTGAGAATGGCTTTAACTTGAAACTGTTCCAGGAGTTCTAAATGGCAAGGAGTTAACCCTTGATGATAAATATTATGCGCCACCTGACGCCGCCCATTCAGATAGTCAGCGCCTTTAGTGTCTTGAAAGTAAGCATCACGAACTTGTGATCCGATAACTGAGGGAAAATCACCCACCGATTCCGCCACAATCTCCCCACTCCAATCCTCAGCAAACTGATAAACCAAGACGCGATCGCAATGAAGGAGTTGCCGCACTTCCTGAACGGTGGCTTGGAAGATATCCGGTAGTTTCAGGAAGCAGCGAATCCGTTGGGCAATCGAGCGTAAAATATGTTCCCGTTCCGCCTGTTTTTGTAATTGATGGGTACGAGATTCGACTAATTCTTCCAGTTGAGTATTGCGACTTTCTAATAAGTCAATCTTTTCCGCTTCTAACTGACCGATGACTTGCTGGAGTTGGTCAATCACACCATACATTTCCATCGGATCAAGAACTTGCAGCAACCGTGTTTGGGTGACAATTCCCAACAATTCCCCTGTGTCACCTGTAACGACTAATCGCCGCACATAGCGACGCTGCATTTCCTGATGGGCGTGCCAAAGATTATCCCGGGGACGCAGGCAAAATAGGGGTTGGCTCATCACATCATTTGCCTGTAATCCACTCAGATTAACGCCCAAGACTTGAAACTGAACAATATCCCGTTCGGTGACAATTCCTAATGGTGTTTGTAAATTTTTTTCTGGAATGTCTTGACATATAACCACACAACTGACCCGATGTCGTGCCATTAACTGTGCTAGTTTGAGAACCGAAGTATCAACAGTCGCTTGAATCACTGTCCTATTCATCACCTCATCCACGGTTCGCAGTTTCAGCAAATGAGAGGGTTCAATCACCGCCCGCAGGGTGGAAAGCGTAATTAAACCCAGCAATTGTTCCTGATCATCCACCACAGGCAAATGACGAATCTGATATTGTTTAAGAATACCCAGAATGCTAAAAACATCTCGAAACTCGCTCGATTTGAGGCGATAATCTGGGGGACTCATCACCTGACGAATACTCACCCCCGCCAAATTGCGCCCCTGCGCCGTTAAGCGCACCACATCCCGTTCAGTAAAGATACCCACAAGCTTGGTTTTGTGGGTAACTAAGACACAGCTAGTAGAGGGAGATAGTAAGGGATTCTGCTGGGGTTCCGGCGTCTTTTCTGTCGTTTTCTGCTGAGAATCAGTAGGGGGATACACCTGACTCATTCGCGCCAAAACCTCAACCACAGGCGTATCCAGCGTCACCGTAACCGGAGTGCGATCGAGGATATCGTTAAGTTGGGGAGAGTGGAAGCACCAAGGTTGATTCGGGAGATGAGGAGCGGATGCCATAAGGATGCTAAACTGATCAGCGATAAGGGATTAAGTCATAAAATCGAATCAGGGGTCGCAGATGTGACCATTTTGGGATAGAGGTGTACTATCCTCTCCCTTTTCAGCATACAATTTTGATAATTGTTCGTAGTTGCGCTTTAGCGCCATAAACGCTTGCATCGCTGACTAGAGGCGTAGCATAGCTATGTTCGTAGTAAGCGCTTTAGCGCTATAAACACTTGCATCGCCGACTAGAGGCGTGGTGTAGAAACCCCATTTTTGCCATGGCGAGGAGGAAGTCGCAGCTACACAAACATAGGCGAAGCCTTCCCGAAGGGTAGTCCGCCTGCGCGGACTAGATTATAAAGGGGGTGGCTAACCCGGATTTGGTATAAGGCTACAATCGATACCAAATCATGATTTCCCTATATTATCAGAATTAGCGTTGCGCCCCTGATTGAGCCTGTGTAGACATTATGAATACTCAACTCACCCCCTCGGAACTGAATTCCTATCAAACCATATTACCCAATGATGATCCAGCCCAGGACGCGATCGCAGTTCTCAAAGAGCATAATGGAGATATTGAGGCATCCTTTGAGGAACTCTAATTATTGCAACAGTAATTTACAATTCCCCTTTTTCCATTTTCACCAGCTAGAATAACCTCAAGGACTTAGAGAACTGGGAACTGGATGCCATGACCACCGCTAACCCTGAAAACAGCACTGCCTCTCATCCCTATCAGTGCTATTGCTTGAACCCCGATTGTCAGCATCCAGAGAATCCGCGAGATGCCGTCAGTTGTCACAGTTGCGGTTCAGAGTTACTATTATCCGATCGCTATCGGGCAATTCATCCCTTGGGACAAGGTGGCTTTGGCAGAACCTTTCGCGGCGTGGATGAATCCAATCCCAATCACCCCGACTGTGCGATTAAGCAGTTTTTCCCCCAACACTCAAGCACCACGAATCAGGAAAAAGCTGCCGAACTATTTGAACAAGAAGCCCAACGCTTAAAAACCCTGGGACATCATTCCCAAATTCCCCAATTATTAGATTATTTTAGCCAAGACAAGCGTCAGTATTTAGTTCAAGAATTTATCCACGGACAAAACCTAGCTGCTGAACTCGCAAGCGTTGGATCCTTCAGTGAATTAAAAATCCGCCTGCTGTTGCGCGATTTATTACCTGTTCTCCAGTTTATCCATAGTCATCAGGTCATTCACCGGGATATTAAACCGGAAAATATTATTCGTCGTCCCGGTTATGGGAATCTGGTGTTAGTGGATTTTGGTGCGGCAAAATTTGCCACAGAAACCATTCTGGAACGCACCGGAACGGTGATTGGTTCAGCCGCCTACACTGCGCCGGAACAGGTGCGCGGAAAAGCGGTTTTTGCCAGTGATTTATACAGTTTAGGCGTTACCTGTATTCACCTGCTGACGCAAATACCGCCCTTTGATTTATTTGATAGTCATGAAGATGCTTGGGTATGGCAGGATTATTTAAACGCGAACAGGTCAATCAGTAAACCCTTAGCAAAGATTCTGAATACCCTGCTGCAAAGTGCGACTAAACGACGCTATCAGTCGGCGGAGGCGGTATTAAAGGATTTAAACCCTTCTCGGCGTGGAAGCAAGGGAACACAATGGTTGGTGGCGAGTACGGTATTGATTATGGGATTTGCCGGAATGCGGTATCTAGTATCACCTGTAACCCAGCAGGTTTCTCGCCGTAACCCGGTTGTCACGAATCCAATTCAGGAGAAGTCACCGACATCATCACCGAGTCAAACGGGGGGACTTTTCGCCACCGTTAATGGACAACAGCAGGTATTTCCTTTAGAACATACCCAAGTCGCCACAAAAATTACTGGGAATGTGTCGCGGGTGGAAGTTACCCAAACCTTTACCAATCCCTTTGATCATCCCTTAGAAGCCGTCTATAAATTCCCCCTCCCCGATGAAGCGGCGGTGGATGATATGGAAATTAAACTGGATGATCGGATTATTCGCGGCGTGATTAAGAAACGCCAGGAAGCCAAGCAAATTTATGAGAAAGCAAAAAAAGCAGGGAAAACGGCGGGGTTATTAGAACAAGAACGGGCGAATGTGTTTACTCAGTCGCTGGCGAATATTAAACCGGGGGAAAGTATTCAGGTAACGATTCGCTATACCGATAGCCTGAAATTTGAGGGCGGGGATTATGAGTTTGCGTTTCCGATGGTAGTCGCGCCGCGATATACGGCTGGGAATAGTGTTGGTAGCGCTAAAGCGCCGACTACAAACCAAGCGCTGATGACAAACTCTGTTGGTAGTAAGCACTTTAGTGCCAGCAGCGCTAAAGCGCTGACTACAAACCAAGCGCTGATGACAAACGTGGCTTATGCAGCGCAGGTTAATCCCCCGATCGCACCGCCAGGACGATCCGGTCATGATATTGATGTGACCGTCGAAATTGATGCAGGTGTACCTATCAGTAATGTGCGATCGCCCTCTCATCCGGTTACGACACAACAGACGAGTTCCACGGTACGGGTAGAACTAGCAGATCAAGAGACGATTCCGAATAAAGACTTAATTTTACGCTATCAAGTCGCAGGTGCAGATACGCAAGCCACTGTCTTAACTCAAGCCGATGAACGGGGGGGTCATTTCGCCACCTATTTAATCCCGGCGATTGAGTATCAACAGAATGAAATTGTTCCCAAGGATGTTGTTTTCCTCGTCGATACCTCTGGATCACAATCCGGTTCCCCCATTGTCCAATCCAAGGAATTGATGCGCCAGTTTATTCAGGGATTGAATCCCCAGGATACGTTTACGATTATTGATTTTGCCAATAGTACGACTCAGTTATCGGATAAACCGTTAGCGAATACACCCCAGAACCGCAAAAAAGCCCTCAACTATATTAATCGCCTCGATGCCAATGGCGGAACTGAGTTAATGAATGGGATTGACACCGTATTGAATTTCCCGGCTGCACCTGCGGGACGGTTGCGAAGTGTTGTATTATTAACCGATGGATTAATTGGCGATGATGAACAAATTATCGCTGAAATTCGCGATCGCCTCAAGCCAGGAAATCGCTTGTATAGTTTTGGCGTGGGATCTTCGACGAATCGCTTTTTAATTGAACGGTTAGCGGAATTGGGGCGCGGAACCGCTGAAGTGGTTCCCCCGAATGAATCGGCGGAGGTTGTCGCCCAGGAGTTTTTCCAAGAGATTAATAATCCCGTCTTGACGAATATCCAAGTCAGTTGGGAAGGAACAGGAAACGCACCAGAATTCTATCCCCAAAAGGTACGGGATTTATTTGCCAATCAGCCCTTAGTCGTATTTGGACGCAAAGGCGATCGCACGAATGGCAAACTTAAGATTAGCGGAATTGTGGCAGGGGGTCAACCCTACGAAACCACCTTAGATGTAGACTTTGACGAGGTACGCGGGAATGGTGCGATCGCGCAACTGTGGGGACGGGCGCGGATTAAGGCATTAATGAATCAAATGTATGGTCGTGAAACGCCAGAGGTAGTTGAAGCGGTGACGGATACAGCACTCAATTATCGCTTGATGTCCAAATATACGTCATTTGTAGCGGTTACCGAAGAAATCCGAGTCGATAGCAAGGATGGTAAAAAAGTCGATGTACCCGTTGAGACTCCTGAAGGAATGGATAATCAAGGAACAGATACACCATCGAGTGGAAACACCGCTAGTGTACCGGAACCGGATCAGATTATCGGCAATCTCTTTACCCTGCTGTTATTGATAGTTGTCTTTGGGATCAAGCCGTTAAAGAAGGTAATCATAAAAATCCGTTCGTAGGGGCGCATAGACGTGCGCCCGAAAATTCCCCAGCCAATTTAATCAGGGCGGGTTTCGTTGATAAGTTATCGGTTTCCCGATTAATTGAGTCCCTAAACCCGCCCCTACAAGTGGAGGACAATCGGGAATATTCTGTTGTCGAATTCGCCATTGTTAACAATCTGTACCAATTCATACATACAGTTAGGGGATTTGAGATAGCGATCGCTAATCACGACGATGAGGCATTTCCCTTTTTCGATACGCTGCATGAATTCTTTGATCATACCAAGTTGCATTCAACGATATAACTTTCCCTCCCCCAGCTTCCCCAGCTTCCCCAGCTTCCCCAGCTCCCCCAGCTTCCCCTGCTTTTCCTATCTGTTTGAGCGCAACTCGGTATCAGCCTCTCACCAACCGCCTTGGGTTTCAACCCAAGTCTCAAACCTTGCAATCAGCTTTAGCTGAATGCTGACACAGTACGATTAGATAAATAAAACTTTTCCTATTGACGTTTGTGTTTTAATATTCTAAAGCAAAACGGATTTAGGACTACCCGAAAATGTCGCGGGTAAATCCTGATTTGATCGGGGTTTGAGAATGTAGTATGATGTTCTGTAAATCCTGTATTGGGTTTATTTTAGTGCCAATTTTCAACAATAAACGCTTCAACGCCTGATAATGCGTTATTTTTTTCTGTCTCGTGTCGGCAAATTCCAAATACTACAACTATGTTGCATAACCTAATTGCCTAGATTCATTTCGAGGCAGATTTGACAAAAAAACTGTTTAATGCATATTGTCCCTGATCCCAAACAGACGACTCGTGGAATAGGGATGCAACTATCCACCGATTAGAAAAAGCGCGATCGCCCTGCAAAAGACATAAAGTAATCTCTCGTGGAGCCAATAATTTGAGGGCAGAGTGGTGTGTGTCGATAGAAGAGATGTTATAAAAAGTAAGGATATTTACCCCCTGCAACCTTATGGCAGACTAAACCAAAAATCAATACTGCAATCAGCGAAAATAGTAAAGAACCCTGTCCCAAATGCCAGTAAGCAAATGCCTCTTGCTCTGATAGGGCGATAAGTACCGCCATCAGCGCTACCCGCATCCCGTTAATCACAAAACCGATAAAAACGGCAAAAATGGGTAGTAAAACCTTCTGTTTTAATCCCGTTGGCACAAGGACTAAAAAAATCAAGGCAATGCCTAAAAGCTGAACCATAAGCTTTAAACCAGCACAGCCATTGTAAACTTCAATACTCCCCGTAGGTAAACTAACAATAACCCCTTCACGCTTAACCTCAAAGCCCAATAGCCAGAGAAAACCACTGGCAAACTTAGCGGTTAACAAGGATAAGTTAAGAACTGGATAAACCAATTGTCTCCAAGGAACTGCAATAAACCCCAGTAGTAGCCATTCTTGATTGTATTGTTTTAAGCCCTTAAACCCAGATGCTAGTAACGCTAACGCCAATCCTGACATCAACGGGAAAAGTGGCAGAAAAACGTCATCGTCAACTACGTTTGTACTTTTAAACAGAATCCCGGCTATCAGCAAACCTGCCAAACTACTGGATAATGGACTGCTGTGCCAGGTTATTTTATCGCGCTTCATCCACAGCAACCCTAAAACCACGCCCCCAAACAGGAGGCTAGCGCTGAATAGGTTATTATTATTGCTTCTCGATACTAACGTGAAATGCAGTGTGATTAAACCTGTGGCGATACCCAATAACCAAAATTGGTTAGATTTCAGAGGATTGAGTTGAGTCATGATTCAGCAACTGGGAACTCAAGCGGCTTCGATGCAAATACCCATAAGTTAACACAGAAAAAAATAAATCCGGCTTTTCCTTTGCGGCGAAAGTATCAAACTGTAAAGCAACTATTTCACTCATCCCATCAATGGTGTAATCTAGTAGCGGCACCATGATACTTTCCATGAGATCCAGCGCTCTCTCACGCTGGCTTTTCTGAGATGGCGTGCCAATTTTTTGTCAATAATCGCTAAAATACATGGCGGTTATCACCAAATATGCCCAAAAAGCCCAGCGATCTCTCCTGTTGGTTTCTTAGAGTTCCCTAGGATGGAATTAGCCTGAAGGTGAAGCGTTCCATCGGTGAAGTCGCCGAATTGAATTCGAGTTCCCTCCCCTTGATAAGGGGAGGGTTAGGGAGGGGTCAAATCAAGGTAACTTGGGATTTATAACACTACAGAGCCACTGGCGTCGGACAAGTCACATTAGTTCCTCCTAGCCCACAATAGCCATTGGGATTCTTGGCTAAGTATTGCTGGTGATAGCCTTCTGCATAGTAAAACTCTGGAGCATCAACAATTTCTGTGGTGATTTCTCCATGACCCGCCTCGCTCAACGCTTTTTGATAGGCGTCTCGTGAAGCTTCTGCGAGTTTCTTTTGACTATCGGAATAGGTATAAATTCCCGAACGATATTGAGTACCCGTGTCATTTCCTTGGCGCATCCCTTGAGTGGGATTATGACTCTCCCAGAAAACTATCAGCAATTGCTGATAACTGATCACCTTGGGGTCAAATACGACGCGCACGACTTCATTGTGACCGGTCATCCCGGTACAGACTTCTTGATAGGTGGGGTTAGGCGTTATTCCGCCTGCATACCCCACAGCCGTGACAAACACTCCCTCTTGTTGCCAAAACCTGCGTTCAGCCCCCCAGAAACAGCCCATGCCAAACATCACCATTTCCATACCATCGGGGTAAGGGGGTTTGAGAGGATTGCCGTTGACATAGTGGTTGTCGGGGACGGATATAGGTTCTTCCCGCCCCGGTAACGCCTCTTCGGGTTTAGGCAGGCTGAGCTTTTTGCCAAATCCGCCAAATCCAAATAACACCATAAAATTACGACTCCGATTTTGCTGCTATATCTTTACTTTACTTAATATTTGTCCTTTGTCCTTTGTCATTCGTCATTTGTTGAAGATGACTTGTACTCTAATCGGGGCGGGTTTAGTGATATCAAGGTGACAACCCAACGTTAGTAGTAAAACCCGCCCCTACAATTTCCCCATCTCCCCCATCTCCCCCATCGTCCCCATCTTCCCCTTTGTAAAGATTTAATGAAGCGTCCTGATAGACACCTTTGTGAATGTAGTTTTGTAAAGACCCCGGAAAAAGTCCTGATAGCTGTCAGCCGTCTGGCGGTGGGACACCTAATCTGGATTCTGAACCCGGAGCATTCTACTGATTGAGGTGCGTACTACGATGATACTCCACTCGCTTTGTGCAACGAATCATCCCCAAAAACCCTTGAAGCTGATCATTTGGGAACCGGCTGAAATAACGACCGAGCGTCTTAAACCTTTTTACTTCAAAACCAACTATCTTTGTGAGAATTTGGCAGAAGCGATGCAGATTCTGGCTCAAATCCAACATAGTAGTAGAGATTTACGACAAGCCGCTTGACATCTTCCAGGGATGAAGACTGGAGATTCTAGACGAGTGTTAGGTGGGGATGCAAGGTTCAATTTCCCTATCTTCACTTTCCAAGGTGGGTTAAATTGTGGCATGATTTTCTCAATATAGAAGAGTAAAAAATCATGCAACCGAACTCGGCAACCCTTTTTTCCTGGCTATTCGGTTTCACCGCTTCGTCCCTGCTGTGTAGTGGTTTATCCGCTCAAGCCCAGACGCCAGACTCTGCCTACTATGGTTATATAACCGTTACTCCCTCTGACTCGGCTCAATCGTCTGGCTCGACCACCGATAACACCCAACCCACACTGGTTTTGGTTCAACCCCAAACTGTCGCCGCCACTCCAGAGGTGGCACAAGTCCCTGTGGTTAATCCCCTAAAAATATTGGGACGTAGCTATATCGGCGTAGGTGGGAATATTGGTCTGGATGGTGAGGAAACCAACTTAGGGGAAGGGTCTTTCGTCATTGTCAGTAAAGCCGGGTTTGCTGAGAATTTCTCCTTGCACAATGCGGTCATGTTTGGTGACGAAACCACCACATCACTTACTCTTAGCCTAAATTTCCCGATCAAGACTCCCGTTACCGGACAAACGATTGTGATTCCTTTTGTGGGAGGAGGTGTGCTGCTGCAACCTGATGATGACTGGGAAGCTGATCCGTTGGTTTCCGGTGGCGTCGATGTTCCCATCCCTCCCCGATTTACTGGAACAGTGCGTGTCAATGTGGCATTTCCTGAGGATGATGAGACTGATTTGGGACTGGTTTTAGGGGTGGGTTACAATCTAAAACTGTTCTAAGGGTTGATTGTTGGTTGGTGATTGTTCTTTGACGAATGACCAATGACGAATGACCAATGACGAATGACGAAGTGGCAACTATTCACCCAGGTTTAAACAGGGTTCAATGGTGGCAATAACGGACTTGGCTAAGGCAGTCAGATCATAGCCTCCTTCTAAGCCAAATAAAATACGGTGAGTCACTTGCAAACAGTAATCTGTGAATACGCCAAAATCGTTTGGTTTCAGGGCGACGCTGGCGAGGGGATCATCGGCGTTGGCGTCGTAACCAGCACTGATGATGAGTAAATCGGGCTGAAATTCATTGAGAAATGGTATCACCCCCTGCTCAAACATGGGTTGGTATTCTGTGAATGTACTGCCTGATGGTATGGGTATATTCAGAATATTATTGTACGAGCCGCGTTCGCGAGGGTTCCCGGTGCCAGGGTAGAAGGGATACTGATGGAGTGAACAGTAGACAATTCGGGCATCGTTTTCCACCAGGCTTTGAGTGCCGTTACCATGATGAACATCCCAATCCAAAATGGCGACTTTTTGGATACCCGGTTGGTCTAGGGCATAATGAGCCGCGATCGCAGCATTGGAAAAGAGACAAAATCCCATCCCCCTGGGACCTTCGGCATGATGTCCAGGAGGACGTGCGAGGACAAATGCCGGGTTGTTGCTGGTGAGAACCCGATCAACTCCATCTAACCAAGCGCTGATGGCTAACAGGGCAATATCATAACTGCGTGGAGAAACCCTGGTGTCGCCATCTATCATCCCTCCACCTTCATGGGCGAGTTGTTTGACTAAATTGATGTAATTCTGGTCATGAATTTTTTGCAATAGAGGCATTACCGGACGATTCTCTACGGGTGTAGGTAGCTGCCAATCAACTTTATCTGCCCAAGGTGCAGCGTTTAAGGCGTTGACAATGGCTGTCAATCGTTCTGGGCGTTCGGGGTGGAAACCACCGTTGTCATGATTGAGAAATTCATCAGAGTAAATAACTGGAAACATAGGTTCAGTAAGACTGGCAGCAAAATAGTGCTTTCTATTATTGTATTATTATTAGTTCGGCATTGAACGGTTGATACCAAGACTTATGTTGTGGGAGCATCTTGGTCTCTGGAAGCAAGGGAAGTGAGCAAGGTACTCACACAAGGGCAAATTCACCTATGCACCCTGACATTTCTCTATTTCAGCCATCGGCAATAATAAGGTATCCTCAATCTCCTGTCGCACCTCACGACTGACATAACAATCACTATTGAGACAATCCATTAATAATCGATTGGCATCATAATAGTGCTTGAGGAGTTTCTTTTGTTGAGAGCTAAATTGCCAAGGGTAACCAATCTGGCGATACTTAATAATCGCCGCCGACAATTGTTCTGTCCAAGCAATCCCATGAGTTTGCCACCATTGTTTAAACTGCCACTCATTTCCTTCGAGATTGAAATCTGGATTAGGGAGTTGTTGCTTGAGATCTTGTAAGGCTTTGCCCAACCTGGGGTCAAGATTCAGGGCGCGATCGCACTCTAGAAACCTGTACATTACCACTGAAAGGTAGTAACAATGTCTAGTTTAACCACCGCCAATGGTGCTACATTCACCGATCAATCCCTGCGACTGTCTCAGATTGGTAACATTTGGACGCAGATGTTTAGTCAACCATCGGAGACTAATCAAAATCCACAGCCAAGTGCTGAATTGGTTGCACCGTTAGCGAAGGAATTACCCCTGCGGATTCTCCTGGCGGAAGATCAATGGGGCGATCGCACAGTGGCGTTACGAGTTTTGCGATCGCTAGGCTATCAGGCGGATGTTGTCGGAAATGGATTGGAAGCCTTAGAAGCCTTACGCCAAAACCATTATGATGTTGTCTTAACTGATGTGCAAATGCCACAGATGGGGGGTTTGGCAATGATGCGCCGCTTATGTCAAGAATGGTTACCGGAACAGCGTCCTTGTATTATTGCGGTAACATCTGATGAAATGCCACAGGTGCGCGAGGAATGTTTAAAAGCTGGGATGAATGAGTGTTTGAGTAAGCCATTGGCAGTTGATAAATTAGTTGCAGCGTTAAAGATGTGTCAGTTTTGTGGCGATAGTTGTGCGCTAGATTAAAGGGTATCATCTTGGGTTATCGGAGTATTGGCTGGTTGAAAGTGCTGCTGTTTATATTTGATTATCAATGCATCTACTTCTTTTCTTGATCTCGGTAATGGGTAATAATAAGGTATCCTCAATTTCCTCTCGTACTGCGGGAGTTACATTAGAACTGCTATTCAAACAATCCACCAGCAATTTATTTGCCTCATAATACTGACTCAATACCTCCTTTTGATGTTGGCTTAACTGCCAATCGTAACCAATATTGCGATATTTAATCATTAAATATCTTAATTGCTCTCTCCAAGTGTTACCGTTCAATTGCCACCATTTTAATAGTTCTGTATCAGTATCTAGATTGGGGATTTGCTCTTTTAGTTCTTGCAATGCTTGCTTCAATTCAGCGTCAACGACAACAGCAAAGACATAGTTAAAAGCGCTGTCACGAGCGCCATCAAGAGTACGATTAAGGACACGGATGAGGGCGTAGTCAAGCCCACCGTCAACAGCTACCTCAACAATACCTTTACCGTCAACAGTAATATCTTTACCGTCAACAGTACCGCAAGCTTTAGGCACAAGAGCAGGAACAAGGGCACGGACAAAAGATTGATCCAGAGTACGGACAAGAGTCGGGACAAGGGCAGGATCAAGGGGATGAACAAGGGCAAAATAAAACGCTCTCACTGCTGCTGGTTTGTAGGGAATATCAACACAAATATATTTCTGGTTTGCCCAGATTAGAACCTGCTGTAATTTATTGTCATCAGCTAATAGCTCATCAATTTGCTGTTTCATCAACAACAAAATCGTATCAGCATCTGGTAAAATTTCTGTGATTAACAAAAAGACGTATTTCCATCGTTTATCAGCGGCATGACTAACCAGTTTTCCTAAAGACTGTGGATCGGAATAACTAGCCAAGTATCGAGCAACGCCTTGACTTTGTTTATAGTGATGTTTTATTGTCGGCGTGGGTAAAAATAGTGTTTCTTCAATTTCTTGATGTACGGCTTGACTAACGTAATGATTACTATGGAGGCATTCGATTAGTAGATTATTGGCATCATAATACTGCTTTAACAAGTCTTTCTGTTTTTGACTAAACTGCCAAGTGTGACCCAGGTTTCTATATTTAATCATTACTGATTTTAGTTGGCTAGTCCAGGTAGAAAATTCTGAGCTGGCGCTAGTGGAATTAGATAGTTTGTGGTTAATGATTTTCAGTGCTTCTTCCAGATTAGGCTCAATGTCCTTGGCTAAATCTAATGCCATAGCAATAGCACTGGCAACGTTATAGTCACCCGCCTTAGCCAGAGCCAAACTGCGTAAAAGGTTGAGATCTAGTTTTAATTCTGGCGTTATCAATTTAGTTTTAGCTGTTTCGGTAGATGTTTTATCGTGTTGTATCTTTTTACCTTTCGGCAAATTTGCAGAGAATGGAGGTGAAAAAATATCCCCACCTAGATCGGTAGTCAACTCACGCTTAAGCTGTTGATCATTACCATAAGCAAGAACACAAAAAAGGTTAAGGTCAAGAATATGAGTATGACCAAGAGCTAATGCAATAGCGTAACTAAAGTTAAAGATTCGGGTCAGTTCAACGCTATAGTAAAAACTTCTCATGGCTACTTGTCTGTAGGGAATCTTAACAGTTAGCGATTTCTCATTGACCCAACTTAAAAATTTCTGGATTTCTTCATCTGTAGCCACTAATTGATCCACTGCCTGTTTCATTAGGAGTAAGATTTCATCGGCATTATCTCCTATACTAAGAACTCTCAGAAAGACTTCTCGCCATCGTTTATCAGTGATATGAGCAACTAAGTTTTCAAGGGATTGGGGTTGATGACGATTAGCAAAGTATCTGGCTGTGAAATATTCTTGAAAGGTTAGATG
Source organism: Coleofasciculus sp. E2-BRE-01 (assembly GCF_040221695.1). Taxonomy (NCBI): domain Bacteria; kingdom Bacillati; phylum Cyanobacteriota; class Cyanophyceae; order Coleofasciculales; family Coleofasciculaceae; genus Coleofasciculus; species Coleofasciculus sp. E2-BRE-01. Next base: position 31,838 of record NZ_JAVKEA010000045.1, read on the forward strand.
AGAAAAAGAATAGATTCCTCTTGCCCGTTCGACTAATAACCCATGCTGCGCTTCAATGGCTTGCAGTACAGCTTCACTATCCATTAGATTTGGGGAGAGATGTTCCGCCGGAAAGAGATGTTCTGACTGAGCGTCTATACTAGGTTTGGGCAATGTATTCAGATAATCGGCAATTAAGTCTTTTATTTTACTGTCTTCAAAGAAATAATATCCCTGTTCAAAGGTAATCGTGGCTAGATAAGCGAGTAAATCTTTCTTGTGCGGTAAGGTTAAACTGCGATAGACTTCATCTCGCTGAATTCCTCTCGTTTCATCCCATTTTCTCAATAAGATATCCAATCCTTGCTCATAGAGTTTGGCTCGATTGGAGGGAAATTTAGACTTAGCTTGAAACACCAAACAGGTGAGATGGAGTAAAATTGGGGTGACGGCTAGTTCCCGAACTTGCTGATTTTCCGGACGATTCAGTTTCTCAATAAACTGAGTGGCTTTGGCTAATCCTTCTGATTGATTATTTTTTGCCACAGCGACAAACCACTTTTGGGCAAAGGATTCAATCTGCTGTTGGTTAAAATCAGCGATTTCAACTTCAGTGAAGCCAGGAAACCTGTATTGAGAGGCAGCAATTCGACAAGTAATGACAAATTTATTTTTGTAATAATACTCAGAAAATTGCCGAATTTTCTCGACAACTTCTAATTCATATTCCGCAGGTACTTCGTCCAAACCATCTAGTAAAATAAGTCCTCTTCCCTGGATCAGAATTGTTTCAGTTACCTTTTCATCGGAAATGCCACAACTATAGAGTTCTCGATGAATGGAGTTGGATAATTTAAAGTCATTTTCATCTTTGGCTGACTTGGCATAGTTTTTGAGTCGGATAAAAATTGGCACTTTATCCGGTTGGAATTTCCCCGCATTACACTCAACCGCTAGATGTTGTAAAAACGTCGTTTTTCCTGACCCCGGTTTCCCCAACACCATCAGCCGCTCATGGTTTTCTACGGCGGCTAATCCGGGAACTCGTTGTTGACGGATTCTACCTAAACCCAGGCGATCAAAATTATCGGTATTGGGGTTAAACTCCTGTAGTAAATCGGCGAGTTCCAACCATTGCTGACTGGTTACTTGTTCGAGAATATTGACTTCGACGTAAAAGTTATCGACATCAACAGGTTGGGAAACATCCAATAGCTGCATTTTGCCATACAAGGAAATAATTTTGTCATGGCAATACTGGCGAACCTGTTGCACTAGGGAATCACAATCAACATTGTCTGTCTGTCCGTTTTCCGAAGGTTCATCGGATTGGATGGGTTCGGCTGGGTTAAAGGATGGTGCGATAGGAGGAGCAGCAATGTCTTGCCAGTCAAATCCTAGTCTCTCGCTAATTTCGACAAAGTTGATATGAGAAACTCTTCTGCCATTAAGAAAGCTTTGAACAGTCGCACGGCTGACGGATAAAGCCTCAGCCAAATCTTGCTGGCGATGAAACTGCCGATCGCAAGCCTGTTTAACGGCTGTGATATACTGGGGCGCTACTTGGATTCCACGTCGTCGCGGCATAGCAGAATTCCCTAGAGTTTATTCAATCCTAGTCGGTCTACCTACTCCGCCCCAGCGCCTCCTCAACCTGGGCTAGGCATTCTGGAGCCACGCTGAGTGAAAACGGCGACATAGCAAAGTTTGACCCGATTTTTCCAAATCTTATCATTGTTTATTTTTCTCCAAACACGGTATAATTAAAAAAATTTTACAGATAAATTGGGGAATCTTAATCATTTCTCAATCCAAATTTCAATCAGCCGTAGGGTTACATTGAAGAGTGGGAACGCGATCGCACCTTAATCTACCGCGCGATCGCACATTCCGACTATCCTATAGAGGGCTAGGACATCAGCTTGGCAAACCGTTTAATTCGTTGAGGAGAACGACGAAATGTTTGGGATACAGCCTAACAGAAGCAAAACTGACCAACAAATTGCTGAACTTCAACAGCGTATCAATGAAGTCGAGAGACTTTGCGAAGCCACCTGTGATGAGATTCAAGATAAATATGGTGCGGCTATACTGGCTACTATCCTACGTTCTCATCTAATCAATTCCAGAGTACCTCGTTCAAGGCAGGTTAATTCCTAGACAGGCGAACCACTCAATTGTCCTAACTCATCACTGAAATCCGCGATCGCTAATTAACGTCTGAAACATAGTCTTCGTTAATAGGTGCAATATATTTAACATTGGCACGCACGTAGCACATGCCAGAGTCTCGATTAAAATTAATGGGACGGCGATTTTTCTTACGAGGCTGTGCCGCATTTGCAACAGTCCTAGGATTGAACGCTTGCCAAAACCGTTCTCCATCTGCTAGAAATCCAACAACCTCTGATTTAGGATCTCAGTCTTTGTCTTTAGAATCTGTCACTATTGGACCGACCAATGGTCAATCCCCAACCCATTTAATGGTGTGCTTACATGGCTGGGGGGCTAACTCTCAGGATTTAGCCCCATTAGCCTCGGCATTAGACTTGCCCAATGTCCAGTTTCTATTTCCCGATGCTCCGTTTCCTCATCCCAATGTCCCCTGGGGCAATGCCTGGTATGCGCTGGAAAGCCAAGATAATCAGGGGTTAGAGGAAAGTCGTCAAAAGTTGATCGACTGGTTAACCTCTCTGGAAGAAAGTACAGGCGTTCCCCTATCCCGCACCATTTTAAGTGGATTTTCCCAAGGGGGAGCCATGGCATTGGATGTGGGGCTAAGATTACCCTGCGCCGCCTTAGTTGCAATGAGTGGCTACTGGCATGATTCGGCTCAACTGACGCGGGAATCGTTACCCCCAGTTTTGATTGTGCATGGTAGACAAGATCCGGTTGTGCCTGTGAGTAAAGCACAACAAGCCAGAGATAATTTAAAGGCGTTGGGAATCGCGGTGACGTATCAAGAATTTGATATGGCGCATCAGATTATGCCAGAAGTTTTGGTGTTGGTACGGCGTTTTGTTCTGGATGTTATTGGCTGAAAATGTTACTCGTAAACTTTTCACCCTCATCCCCTAACCCCTTCTCCCTTCAAAAGGGGAATTTACCGCTCTTACGTCGCCGTTCCTAATGTGCTACTATTGAAAATTTGTTTCGCTGTGAGTTGTAACTCTGGAAAGATAGAGGATACGAGCAAATCCTCTCCCCGAAATAATTGCTTTTGATACTCATCTTCAACTAAGTGGCAAATAGTGAGAGTTGGCTGTTTGGGTTTACCAATATACTCTCTACCACCAATTCCCAGATAGTCCACAATCCAATATTCAGGAATTCCTAAAATGGCATAATCTTCAACTTTTCGAGCATAGTCATTTTGCCAATTAGTACTGACAACTTCAACAACTAGCTTGATGGTTTTTCCTAGAGTTATGACAGGTTCTTGCTGCCACAAGGGTTCATAGATTAATTGAGTTTGATCTAAAACGATTACGTCAGGACGAAAGGCGGTATCTGTTCCTAAAAGTCTGATCAGACAACGATGGGGAATACAATAAGGATTATCGTGGCGGTCAATCTCAACGTTCAGCTTGCGCCCAACAAAAGCTGCAACTTGTTCATGGGGTCCTGTGGGTTCCATTTCAATTAATTCCCCATCAATTAGTTCATAGCAATTATCGTCACCATAGTGAGTGATGAATTCATCAACGGATATCAGTTTCGCTGCTGATTGAACCATAGTTAGGGAGGGTAGCGATCCAGAAAAATTTTACCCACAACTTTAAGCTTGCCAGTCTAGTAGGGTGGGCATTGCCCACCAACCACTCTATTACAGTCTGACAACAAAGGGCGAGCACACAAGTTTACTTTCCATCCTCTGCACAAAAGTGCTGAGATTAGGCAGGAAATAACCCAAAATTATAGTACAAACGTTTTAATCTTTCTCACCCTTGCCCATCCTATATCAATCGACTTATCTGGGGATGGTGTAAGATTTAGCGCATACGTTTCTAAGTTACAGTATAGTAGATTACAAATACTGGATAGATCACCCCCAATTTTTTGTCTTGACCGCTAAATCGTTTATTGGGGGATATTTTTCTACCAACGTTTGAAATCAACTCAAATTAGACCTTATCCGATATGTATGGTGATGGTGCTGTAGTCAATAGGATGAGCAGCGTTTGTTCACATCACATCCAAAAAACCGATAAGAGTCAATCAATAAATAGTATACGCTATGTATAGCAACAGTGACAGTCACTCTTTATCCCTATTTCAGGCACTGTTTAATCAAGCGCTCGATGCCATGGCGATCGCGGATGATCAAGGACAGTATGTTGAGGTCAATCCGGCGGCTTGTCGGCTGTTTGGTTTATCTCGTGAGGAACTCTTAGGATGCCGCATCTCAGACTTTGCTGACTTGGAGTTTGATTTTTCCCAGGCGTGGCGTATTTTTCTGGAACAGGGACACGTAAAGGGGGAGTTTCGTCTCCGGTGCAGGGATGGGACAATCCGGGAAACGGAATATTCAGCAACCGCTAATGTGATCCCCCATCGCCATTTATCCGTTTTGCGGGATATTACCGAACGTAAACAAGTAGAAGCCGAGTTGCGCCAAAGTGAAGAACGCCTCAACCTGGCTCTCGATGCGGCTCAGATGGGCATTTGGGACTGGAATCTGTTGACGAATCAGATTCGTTGGTCAGAGCATCATGAAGTACTATTTGGCTTGATTCCAGGGACTTATGATGGCACATACGCGATGTTTGAGTCTTGTATTCATCCAGATGACCGAGAAGCCGTTCAACAAGCGGCGAACCGTTCTCAGTTAGAACAGCATGAGTATCATAATGAATTTCGGGTAGTGTGGTCAGATGGGAGTATTCACTGGATTGAGGGAAAGGGAAAATTTATCTATGATCAAACAGGTCAAGCGGTGCGGATGCTCGGTACAGTTATTGATATTAGCGATCGCAAACAAGCTGAAACCCAAATCTATCGCTTGAATGCTGAGTTAGAACAACGAGTCATTGAGCGTACCCAAGAACTCCAGCGTACTAACGACAACTTAAACCATGAAATTCAGGAACGCCAACGCGCCGAAGCTGCGGTGCATCTGCAAGCTCAACAAGAACGGTTAATTAGTGCGATCGCTCAACAGATTCGTCAGTCTTTAGATCTGAATCAGATTCTGAACACCACCGTAACCCAAGTGCAGCAATTGTTGGCTTGCGATCAGGTGATGATTTACCAGACTCATCGCGATGGTACGGGAAACCTTGTCGCCCAAGCCTTAGCCTCAGACTGTTCGGTTCCCCCGGAACATTCCCTGCCTGAATTAATCTTTCCTCCAGCTTGTCATCCATTTTACTGTCGCGGGGAAATTCATACCATTGCGGATGTTGAACGGGATGACATCGGATACTGTTTAGCTGATACCGTCAGGCAGGTTGGGGTTAAATCTAAACTCGTGATGCCGATTCTTGAGAACGAAACCCTTTGGGGATTACTGATTGCTCATCACTATACCACCACCAGAAAATGGCAGTCGTGGGAAGCTGAACTCCTCTGTTCATTAACGACGCAAGTCACGATCGCCATCCAACAAGCCGAACTCTATTCCCAGCTTCAAACCGAATTAAGGGAACGTCAACAAATCCAACAAGAACGCGATCGCTTGTTTAACCTCTCCCTGGATATTCTCGCGATTGCCAACTTTGAGGGGTACTTTATCGATGTCAATCCCGCTTTGGAGAAAACCCAGGGTTTTACCTCTGAAGCGTTAACCACCCAACCCTTTATCCAATGGGTTCATCCTGAGGATCGCCTAGCGACTCAGGCGCAAATGAGAAAACTGGCATCCGGGATTACAGTTAAGTCCTTTGAAAATCGGTATCGTTGTCAAGATGGATCATACAAATGGTTCTCTTGGACAGCCGTACCGTTTGTGCAAGAACGATTAGTTTATGTGGTTGCTCATGATATCACTGAACGCAAACAGGCAGAACAAGCCCTACAAGAGAATGAACAGCGCTTTCGCACCGTAGCCGATTTTACTTATGATTGGGAATATTGGCGAGATCTTGATGGTAGCTTTATTTATGTTTCTCCTTCTTGTCAACGGATCACGGGTTATCAGGCTGAAGAATTCCTCAATGATTCCCACTTACTGGAGGCAATTATCCATCCCGATGATCGTCAGAGAATGACTGAACATATACGCCAACAGTTAGACAATCCCCATATCTACTCAACCGACTTTCGCATCATTACTCGCACCGGATCGATCCGTTGGATTGCCCATGCTTGCCAACCTGTCTATAGTGAGGATGGACGATGGCTAGGTCAACGCGCCAGCAACCGCGATATTAGCGATCGCAAGCAAACGGAAGAAGCACTCTATTACCGCGAACAACAATTTAGGGCGTTGGTGGAAAATTCACCGGATATTGTTGCCCGATTCGATCATCAATTGCGTCATCTCTATGTGAATCCAGCAATCGAACAAGTCACCAAATGTTCCCCTCAAACCTTTATCGGTAAAACCAATGGGGAGATGGGAATGCCGCCAGACAAAGCCCAGTTTTGGGATGAAGCCCTCCGATCTGTCTTGACAACCGGACAAGAACAACTGATTGAGTTTGATTTTCCCACCAGCAAGGGGATGAAATTTTTTCACTCTCGCATCGTACCTGAATTTAATGCTGATGGCACAATTCGGTCTGTGTTAAGTGTTACCCGGGACATTACGGCGCATAAAGAGATAGAAGTGGCACTACAACAAGCTAAAGACGCCGCCGAAGTCGCAAATCGGGCGAAAAGCGAATTCTTGGCAACGATGAGCCACGAACTCAGAACCCCTCTCAACGGCATTTTAGGCTATACTAAGCTACTGCAAAACGATACCAATTTAACTGAAACTCAACGAGAGAGTTTAACGATTATTTATCAATGCGGTGAACATTTACTTACGTTAATTAATGATATTTTAGACTTCTCTAAAATTGAATCCCAGAAATTAGAACTTAACCCCACTGAGTTTCATTTGCCAACCTTTCTCAGCAGCATCAGCAGTCTTTTCCGTCTGCGTGCTAGCCAAAAAGAGATTGACTTTACATACGAACTATTATCTCCTCTTCCCCAGAATGTTATTGCTGATGAGAAACGGTTGCGACAGATTCTGATCAACTTACTCAGTAATGCAGTGAAGTTTACGGATCAGGGTAGCGTGACGTTTAAAGTTGGCTATGTTGAAGATGTAGAGACGTGCCATGGCGCGTCTTGCCATGGCGCGTCTCAATGCGTAGGGGCGAGTTTGACGGATAACGTTACCCTTAGGGAACGGGGTATACTGTCCCAATCCTCAATCACCAAGATTCGTTTTCAAGTCGAAGATACAGGAATTGGCATCGATCCGCAACAATTAAGCGAAATCTTTTTACCCTTCCATCAAGTAAGCGATCTTACTCATGCTGTTGAAGGGACAGGATTGGGACTTGCTATCAGCCAGAAGTTGGTTCAACTGATGGGTAGCGCGATTCAGGTGAGTAGTACTTTGGGTCAAGGCAGTATATTTTGGTTCGATTTAGAGTTGTCTGATGTGTCCGGCGGACAAGCCTCGGAGTCATTGTGCGATCACCGACTCATTGGCGTAAAAGGACAACAGCAAACTCTTCTCATTGTTGATGATAATACCACTAATCGGTCTTTCTTACGAGAATTACTCAAACCGTTCGACTTGAACATTTTTGAAGCCGTCGATGGTCAAGATTGTTTACAAAAGGCAGTCGAGATTCAGCCTGATCTGATATTAATGGACTTGATCATGCCGGGACTAGATGGTTTAACCGCAACGCGGCGACTGCGCCAATTGCCTCAGCTCGAAAAGACGGTTATTATTGCCATATCCGCCAATGTTTTTGAGATGACCCAGCAGGAGAGTTTAACGGCTGGATGCCAAGACTTTCTCTCAAAACCTGTGCCAATCCAGCAACTCCTGGAATTATTGATAGTTCATTTAGGTGTGGAAGGCATTTATGAAGAACCCAGAGAGTCAACAACTGTTGAATTGGAAACCAATACTATACCCCTGGTTCCTCCACCTGCTTCAGAACTAGCTATTTTGTCGGAATTGTTAGCAATGGGGGATATTCAAGGCATGATCGATCAAGCGCAGCATTGGGAAGAGGTAAACAGTCAATGGATTCCTTTTGCCCAACAAATTCATCATCTCGCTAGAGGCTTTCAGCTCAAAAAAATAGAGCAAATTATTGAACAATATACATCTTGAATAAATCTTGACCTATAACGTCTAATTGATAAACAAATTACAAATAAAACAAAATGATTTTATAGTATAGCTTAAATCAAAAAAATATTTTACTTTTTTAAACGATAGAAAAACTATTCCCTATTCCCTATTCCCTATTCCCTATTCCCTATTCACGAAATTTTTGATCTGTTTTGAGCATAAGCGCTCTCGAAAAACCTATAAATATAGTTTCAATTAGTTACCATTTATGGATCATTCTACCCCCAAAAAACCCAAGCTATTGATCGTTGACGATCAACCGCATAACCTAGGTATTTTGTTTGACTTTTTGACGTGCTCTGGCTTCAAAATATTTGTGGCGTTAGATGGGGAAAGTGCCATTCAGCGAACCGAAGTCACAAAACCTGATCTGATTATTTTAGATGTAATGATGCCAGGAATTGATGGGTTTGAAACCTGTAAACGATTAAAACAAAATCCATCCACTCAAGATATTCCAATCATCTTTATGACGGCACTTTCAGACACAGTAGATAAAGTTCAAGGCTTTAAACTAGGTGCTGTCGATTATATCACGAAACCCATTCATCAAGAAGAAGTGCTGAGTCGAATTCAGACTCACATCAAGCTATATCATTTGCAAAATCAACTGCAAACTAAAACCAAAGAACTCGCCCACTTAAATCAGAATCTAGAAGAAATTGTTCAAGCTAGAACGCAACAACTCATCGAGCAAGAAAAAACCGCTTTAATCGGACGGCTTACTCAGGGAATCGTGCATAATTTACGAAATCGTATTCAGCTTATCTTATCTTATAAATGTTTAGCCACGGGAGAAATGACCGAAGAAGCTGTTTCTCCAGAAACGACATTCGCTTATCTTGAAAAGATGGCTGAAGCTGCCTGGGATATGAGCAAAATCCTGGATAATCTTATGCACAAGAGCAAAATGGATCACTCCTTGCAGTTAACTTCGCTTAATGTTAATGATATCCTAAAAAAAGAACTCGATTTTTGGCAGGCTAACCTTCAGTTTAAACACAAGGTTAAAAAAAAATATGTTTTGGATGAGCATATTCCCTTCATCCCTTTAGTTTATACTGATATCTCCCAAATCTTGGATAATTTAATCGGTAATGCCCTAGATGCTATGTGGGATAAGGAAGAACAAAGCTTAACAATTATCACCCGGCAGGATGAAGACAATCTTTACATTGATGTCCAAGATACAGGATGTGGAATAGCCCCAGAAAATCTATCCAAAGTTTTTGATCCATTCTATACCACCAAGCCATTGAAGGGTGAGGAAAAACAGCGAAATCAACCCACAGGCACAGGACTCGGTATTTATACTTGTATACAGATCTTAAAAGGTTTCGGGGGGGATATCAAAGTAACCAGTGAACTCAACAAAGGAAGTATTTTTACTGTGAGAATACCCAAGCAAAACAATGGATAAAAAAGCGAACCAAGGAAATTTATTAATTGTTGAAGATAATCCCACGAATCTGAGTTTTCTGTTTAATTATTTGACCAAATCCGGGTTCAAAGTATTGGTCGCAACGGATGGAAAAACAGCGATTCAGCGCGTTGAAGCCGCTCAACCCGACCTGATTCTGTTGGATGTGATGATGCCGGGAATTGATGGGTTTGAGGTATGTAAACGACTCAAAAGTAGTCCTTCAATGCGGGATATTCCAGTCATTTTTATGACAGCACTTTCAGATACCCTTAACAAGGTTCATGGGTTTGAAATTGGCGCTGTTGATTATATTACCAAACCGATTCAGCCGGAAGAGGTTGTTAGCCGAATCCAAACTCACCTGACGCTACGGAACCTGCAAAAAGAACTGCAAGCCAAAAATGAACACTTATTACAATCCCAACAGCAAGAGAAGCAGCGAACATTAGAACTTGAAGAGGCATTACACAAGCTGCAACAAACGGAAGTGCAATTAATTCAAGCTGAGAAAATGTCTTCCTTTGGCAAAATAGCGGCAGGTATTGCCCACGAAATTAATAATCCAGTCAACTTCATCTACGGAAACCTGTACCACGCCAATGAATATATTCAAGACCTGTTTGAGCTGATTACACTTTACACACAAACGTATACACATCCAACTGAGAAAATTAATCGCAAAATTCAGGACATTGAGCTAGATTTTATCCAATCTGATTTACCTAAACTTCTAGAATCAATGCAGGTGGGTGCTGAACGAATCCGCCAAACTGTATCGTTGCTCAAGAATTTCTTCCATTTACATGAAGCTGAGTTGAAGTTCATCGATATTAATCAAGATATTAATAACACTCTCTTGCTCTTAGAGTACCACTTAGACGCTAAAGCCGGACGACCTAGAATTGAGGTGATCAAAAATTATGGTAGTTTGCCTCTTGTGAAATGTTATGCCAGTGAACTCAATCAAGTATTTATGAATATGCTTACCAATGCTATTGATGCTTTAGATGAGAAGTATGGCAAACTCAAACTAGAGGGTGAGATGTGGTCAGTTAGAGGAGATCAGGAAGAAAAGGAAGAATTTGTGCGATCGCCACTCACTCCCGATCAATCCCAAACCCCTACGATTGAGATTAGTACGGAGAGTGTAGACGAGGCGAAGGTTATTATCCGCATTGCGGATAACGGATCAGGAATGACAGAGGAGGTAAGTCAGAGGCTATTTGATCCATTCTTTAGCACCAAACCCGTCGGTTCTGGAACGGGTTTAGGATTAACGATTAGTTACCAGATCATCGTGGAAAAGCACCGAGGTCAATTAGGCGTCACGAGTGAGAGGGGAAACGGTACAGAGTTTGTAATTGAGATTCCGATTCAATCATAAAAGACAATAGGCAATAGTGTAATGGTTGTAGGTGGGGTTGACAAAGGAAATCCAACAGACTTACCTAAGTTTTTAAGACTTAACGGGGGAAATCCTCAGCATCAATACAAGTAGCTAGCGCACCCTCTACAGAAAAATCAATTTCGCGACTCAAACCAATCACGCATTCAGAAAAACGCAAGGGTAGGAGACTGCGGCGACAGTTTGCTAGCACCGAGACAGGATCAGAACCTTGAGTATGCTGGTTAATATCAACAGTACAGCTTGCCAATTCCTTGGGACGCCGGACGCGCATACAAGCGAATAACGCATCATCAGCCGCAATTGGCGTTAACTCTTCGATTTTCAGGACACAGAGGGATAAATCTTTGGGTTCAAGCGCCTCAGCACAAGTTCTGGCTGCATTTTCCCTGGAGATACCCGCACGCAAGAGTTCGGCGGCGCAGATTTGAAACTGATCGACACCAGCACTGACAGGACTAGCAGGAAAGGCTAGGGTAAATAAACTTGCTGTAACGAGTTGACTGGCACAAATTTGCCAAAAATGACGACTACCAACACGATTTTTCCTGTTCATAAGGGGTTTTCTGGTGAACGATATCCTACGCTAGGATAGCCGATTTACAGCCGTTTTCAAGCAGATGAGGGGAAAACGCGGGGGAGATGGGGGAGATGGGGAAGCTGGGGAAGCTGGGGGAGCTAGTAGAGCATATCATCTCCTGAGAAAGGATAAACCGATAGGAATACGGTTACATTAGAGAAATAGGCTTGATCAGGACTTACCGGGAAATGCTGCAAGCAGAACAGGTCTTATGCTATCGCTATCACCTTCATCATCCCTTTGGCAATAACCCTGGACGCCAAACCTGGTTGGCGTTTGACCATTCTGTATCCCCGCCAGAATCAGTGATTGTTAAGCTGTTGGCATTTAACCCTCAGATGCAGTGGGATGAGTTTAAGTTATTTGAACGCGAAGCCCAGGTTCTTCAACAGCTAACCCATCCTCAAATTCCCCGCTATCGGGATTATTTTTCCTTGGATAGCCAGGTTGGAGAGGGTTTGTATTGGTTCGGATTAGTTCAACAATACATTCCGGGGGCTTCCTTACGGCAATTATTGGATCAGGGTAAACGGTTCACTCAAGAAGAGGTGAAGCGTATTGCTGAGTCAGTATTAGAGATTCTCAGTTATCTGCATGGCTTACAACCGCCAGTGCTACATCGGGATATCAAACCCAGTAACTTAATCTTGGCGGATGATGTGTCCATTTATCTGGTTGATTTTGGGGCGGTGCAAAATCGAGCGGTGACAGAAGGAGTGACGTTTACGGTAGTGGGAACGACGGGCTATACTCCCTTAGAACAGTTTTGGGGAAAGGCTGTACCCGCCTCTGATTTGTACGCTTTAGGCGCAACCCTAATCCATCTACTCACCGGGATTACCCCGGCTGACTTACCCCAACAAGATTTACGGATACAATGGAGCGATCGCGTCTCGGTTGATCCCCAGTTGATTCGTTGGATAAACGTCTTGACTGCACCGGATTTAGACCAACGATTTAGTAGCGCGGCTGAGGCGCTAGAGGCGCTGCATCACCATCGTTATCCCCAACATTCCCTAACCAACCGCCCTCAACCGAAAGGTAGCCGCGTTCAGCTTAAGCAATCACCCCAGCAGCTTATCGTGAAAATTCCTCAACCCAAGCGATCGTTCCGGGATATTCTCAAACTAGGAGGTGACTTACTACTTACCGCTTGTTCACTCCCGCTTTTATTACTATTCGGGTTAATCTTTTTAGGCTTAGGTATCGGGCTATTTGCCACATTATCCCACAATGGCACGTTGTTTCTTGTCTTGCTCCCCCTGGTTGTGTTTATGGGATGGCTCTGGCGGGCTACCAATCAGGAATTAGGTAAAGTCCAAAATGAAGTGGACTATAATTTGCGTCATCTGTTCGGAGGTTATTGTCTTTATTTGACTCCAGAACACTTCATTATTGAACGAGAACTCTTGGGATTAACCTATCAGCGTCATATCGGTCAATTGACTGATATCAAAAATATCCAATTAATCCCTTTTGCCGAGATACGGTTAGAGACTTGGATGATTAGCTATTCCTTCGGTGAAACCTTAACCGAAAACGAGCGGCGTTGGTTAGTTGAGGAACTTCAAGGATGGGTAGAAGGGTAGGAGGTAGAAGGGTAGGAGGGGAGAAGGGTAGGAGGGGAGAAGGGGAAAAGGGTAGAAGGGGAAAAGGGTAGTCAACAAAATTTATATGGTATTGTAGGGGCGGGTTTAGAGATTTAATTGACGGATCTACCGATAACTTATCAACAAAACCCGCCCTCTCGTCGTTTATATTTGAAGAAAATGACGAATGGCAAATGAAAAAACAAATGTTAGCCGAACGTTATCAACTCGAAAGAAAATTAGGACAAAATGCGGGGCGTCAAACTTGGTTAGCCCAAGATATTAGCCTGTCACCGCCGCAACCTGTCGTGGTGAAACTGTTAGCGTTTAATCCTCAGATGCATTGGGATGAGTTAAAGCTATTTGAACGAGAAGCGCAAGTGCTTCAGCATCTCAATCATCCCCGAATTCCGGAGTATCGTGATTTCTTCACCATTGAAAAGCAATTCGGAGAGGGATTACCGTGGTTTGGCTTAGTCCAAGATTACATTCCTGGTGACTCTTTGCAAACGCTATTGGAGCAGGGAAAACGATTCACAGAAGCAGATGTTTGTCAAATTGCCGAGAGTCTTTTAGAAATTCTTATTTATTTGCATGAACTATCGCCCCCTGTATTTCATCGTGATATTAAACCAAGTAATTTAATTTTGAGCCAGGATGGACAGATTTATCTGGTTGATTTTGGTGCTGTACAAGACCGAGCCACAGCAGAAGGAGTAACATTTACAGTAGTAGGAACCAGTGGCTATGCACCACCAGAACAACTTTGGGGAAAAGTCGTTCCCGCTTCAGATCTCTATGCATTAGGGGCGACATTAATTCATTTATTAACGGGAATAGCACCTGCTGATTTACCTCAACATCAGATGCGCTTACAATTTAGCGATTATGTCAATCTCACTCCCCATTTTGCACAATGGTTGGAATGTCTGACAGAACCTGCACCAGAACGACGGTTTACGGGGGCGCGTCAAGCACTATCGACTTTAAAATCAGGCGGAGACTCCGTGAAAAAGTCGGGGCAGTCTCGCGTGCGTTATGATCATCAAGATGGTTTGACCTTTCGCGATCGCGTGCGCTATGGTCGTCTCGCTGGCTTGACTTTCCTTCAGTTTATCGTTGCCAGTATCGCAATCAGTCTGATTGTGCCAAATTTTTTGTATACCCAAAAAACTCCTGAACCGGATGCTAAGGATTATGTAAGTTCGATGAACCGCAGTCAGCAAGCTTACTATTTAAAACACTCAGTTTTTGCCAATTCCCTGTCTCAACTGAATCTAGGTATTCCGTATCAGACGAAGAACTATCGCTATTCCACTTATAATGATGGCGCTTCTGTCTTTAATTACGCCATTTCTCGTAAACCTAACCGGAAAAGTTATGTCGGTGGCGTTTTTCGTATTCCTACCACTGACTTCAATATCCATGAAACGCCAGGAACCACGATAACCGTAGAAATTCTCTGTAAAGCCAATGTTTCTGGCACGACTAAACTTCCAGAACCCACCTATTCACCCGGAAAAGTTGCTTGTAGCCGTGGCACTCAACGAGTGTATCATTAATAGCCATGGGCTGAAAAAGGCAATAGGGAACAGGAAATAGAGGGAAAGGAATACAGCCTTTTTTTTCACGCTGAAAAAACATTGACCCCTCTACCCCTCTACCCTCTGCCCTCTGCCCTCTGCCCTCTGCCCTTTGCCTTACGCCAGTGAAAAATAAATCAGTTAAAATTAAGCCAATAATTTTCAACATAGAAAATGATTTTGGAGGAGGACAATGAGTGTTCCCGTGTCACTATGGATTCTTATAGCTAGAACAGATGTACCCTACATACTACAAACAATTCCACATCTGATTCGCACCTGTCATTACCCCTTTACAGAGCGGGTTTTGGCGATGGATACGGCACCGCTGAGTGGAGATAAGCGCTATCGATACAATACAGGAACTCAACAACACTTAGAATTAGCTTGTCAAACTCTAATAGACCAAGGGTTCATCGACAAAATCGTCAAGATAGATTACGATCCCAAAAAAATTAAAAATGTCTATCAAAAGTATTTTGGCACTGAGCAAGCCCAGCAGATGCTCAACCATACACATAATTGGAAAGGTTCAACCGTTTATGCCTCGCTGTACTGTATAGAAGCATCCGCCACGGATTATTACCTCCATTTTGATGCGGACATGCTTTTGCACCAAGAACCCGATTATGACTGGATTAGCCAAGCCATACAGTTAATGGAATCAATCCCCACAATTGCGGCGATACGTCCCCGTTGTGGTCCTCCTCACCCAGACGGTAAAGCCTTTCACCCCAATCCTTTTATCGAAGATGAACGTGGTTTTTATGCCCATAAATTTTTTAGTATGAGGGCATACCTCGTTGACCGAAAACGCTTTGCCCAACTTGCCCCCATCCCCTTGATGTGGAAATATTACCCGATGCTGTCGAGACAGTTACCTCAGCCATTTCAATCATTATGTGCTAAAGTTGAGCGCAAGTTACGCCGTCAAGTTAAACCCATTCAAGGCGCCATTGAATCCTTCGAGCCGATGACGAGTCAAAAGCTACGGGATACAAGTTTTGTTAGGGCAGATTTATCCTCAACTCAAGCCTGGACGTTACATCCGCCTAAACACGATTCTGATTATATCAAAGCGCTGCCTAATCTAATCAAACTAATTGAGCAAGGAAAGTATCCCCAGGAACAAGCGGGTCACTATGACCTGCTTTTAGATGAATGGTCGGAATTATTGAACGGGGAAAAGGCAGAGGAATAATTCTTTGGCTTAAATTTGCAGAAATCAGGGAGCATTTCCAATGAAAGATTCAAACCTACGTCAACTGATTCGGGTGACAAAAAACGAAATTATTCAGAATTATCACCACTATCGAATTGATACAACTCAAAGTCCTTTTCATATCGTTGGCAGAAGTCAACCCTATCGAATTATTTTTATTCTGAGCCACATGCGCTCTGGTTCTTCCTTATTAACTCATATTTTAAATTCCAATCCTGACATTATCGGCTATGGGGAAACTCACATTCAATATGCTTCAGAAGCAGATTTTAAGTGTTTAATGTTAAAGGTTTATTGGCAAGCACAAGAATTTAGAAAGCTCTCAGACATAAAAAACTTGAGTATGCACCAAAAATATATTTTAGATAAAGTTCTACACAACAACAAATTTTTGAATGAAAGCTTTTTGGTTTCCGAAAATCTTTACAGCATTTTTTTATTAAGAGAACCCCAAAGAAGTTTGGCGAGTATCGCTGAACTCAAACCCCATTTGAGTGAGAAACAAGTCCTTGACTATTATGTCAAACGGTTATCTATGTTAGAACATTATGCCCAGCTTATAAATAGCAAAGAGCGTAGCTTATTTATCACCCACAACCAGCTTTTAGAGCATACAGATTTAGTTTTTGGCGCTTTACATGATTTTTTAGGCACGAGACAAGAATTTTCTGAAGACTATCAAATTCTTAGAACAACCGGGATGCGCGATGTGGGAGATCATAAAGGAAATATTAAAGCCGGTCGTATAATACGAACACCAAGAAAATTAAACAACCAAATTTCTCCAGATTTAGTCGAAAAGGGAATGCAATCCTTTAATCAATGTTGTGCAACATTGTCTGATTATTGCAGTACTGTTTGAATAGAATTAAAAAAGCAAATGGCAAGGTTGTACTTCTCTTCAGTTAAAACATTAAAATTCATAACCAAACAACTTAATTTCCTCGGCACATTTTTCGTTTATAAAGTTCGTCTGCTCTTCTGTTAATAGTTCTGAGTAAGGTCTTCTGTCTTGGCGAACGCCTCCCTTAGCTTTCGGCAACCAATTATCAAAAGGAATACCCAGTTGATCACAAACAACAGATAGATCTTCCTTTAAATTTTCGTATTTACCAACATAGTCCACCGCCACTTTTCCCTCAATAGCATAAATTGCGAAATTGGAATTTGGGTTATTTTTCTCTAAGGACTCACCGAGGGACTCACGTTCTCCCGTTTTTTCAAAATTCCAATAATATCGGGAAATTGCTCTATCCCAAGGATTCCTGACAAAACAAAACTTAAAATAGCGATTCCATACTTTTGAGCCTATCCCTTTTCTAATTTTACTAGCTGGCATGTGATTCCAAAATTTTGTTGTTAATTGCGGTTTTTTACCTTCAAAAATTAAACGTCGTAAATCAGGCAGTCGATATTCTTTTAGTTCAAAGGGACGAGTATAAATCCAATTTTGAGGAGATACTCCTAATTCTTTCCGTATTGCCTCGTCTTTGGATGTCAGTGGAGTAATGATATCGTCTTCACCACAAAATCTGGACAGGGAGATTTCAATGCTAGTGCCTGCTGTTTTTGTCGTTTTTAAGAAAATGTATTTATACTTATGGGATATAATCATGACTGTCAACTCCTATTCGGTAAGAGGCAAAAAACTTCTAGATAGATAATACAATCAAAACGGCTAGAAATGCCGTAAATGCACCTCCTGCTCTTATATAAGATTTCCGCAAGGGTAATTTCTTTTCTAAGCCAAAATATCCCAGAAATAGATAAGTGGGCAACGCGACTATTAAGGCAACTAAAACTCGAAGAATGGGATGAATAGTTATAACCAGATTCCCTAGACGCAAAACCTTCATAAAACTTTCCAATGTATCTTGCTTTCTGGGGACGGTAATAATTTTCCAGGTATTTCCACCGTCTGTGGATTTAAATATCTCGGCTCCGGCTGAACCAAAACCGTATATAGTATTATCATTGGCGTAGGCGGGAGAAAAGTGAATGGGTGCAGATGAAGACCACACGGTTAATAGAGGTGATAAGGCATAATTTTTATCAGTCAAATCGTCAATCTCACTAAACGTTTTTCCGCCATCAACCGTTTTATATGTACCTTTTCCCCGAACAGTAATCAGGAACGTTTGATCGTTTTGAAAGTTAGGTGAAATAGCCATGGCTTCGATTTCGATATACCCCTTTTCTCCGTAAGCCCTTCCTGGGAGTTTCAGCCAGTTCTTTCCTCCATCTCTTGTTTCAAATAGACCTTCATCTGTACCCGCAATCACCGTTTTATCATCCTTATAATTTGGTGAAATCGCCAGTTGAAGCCACGTTAAATTAGTCAAGTCAGGATTCTCTGTAATGACTTGCCAAGTGACTCCCTCATCAACGGATTGGTATACCCCGTCGCCGCCAACAGCATAAAGGGTTTGGTCAGAGGCAAAACTGGGAGATATTGCCAGAGAAATGATTTGATTGTCTATTTTTCCAACAACTGAAAACTTGCTTCCTCCATTAGTGGATTTGTAGATTAGACCGCCATACCGAGTGGCTAGATAAACAGTTTTATCCTTGGCAAAATTTGGTGAAATAGCTATTAGCATTCCCCGATTTGAATAGCCATAAACCGTTTTTAGAGAAACGATATCCCAATGATTACCGCCATTTGTCGATCTTAAAACTTTATAAGACAAAATAGCAAACATGATCTGATCTGAACGATAATTCGGAGAAAACACAATTTCGTAAAAACGGGGTTTATCCAAAATGAATGGATTTTCCAATTCTTCTTTGTAGCGAGGGATAGTTAAGCCTTTATTTATAGGTTTCCAGGTATTCCCTTGATCGTTGCTGATATACGCCTCATCATTGTAAGCCGCGATAGCAATTGTAGAATCATTCTGATAATCTGGTGATACGTCTAAGGCTATAATTGTTCTCGGAGACAACGTTTCTAGTTCTTGCCAAACACGCCCTCTATTTACGGATTTGAACAGTCCATTGAACCCCGCCAAAAAGAGGGTTCTGTCCTGACTAAAGCCTGGGGAAATAGCCAAATCACTGAAATGGTCTCGATTCTCGTAGTTTGACTCATCAGCTTGAGACTCTTTAGTCAAACCTTTAGCGTACCTAGTCCACATCTTTCCACTATCATTTGACTGAAAAACTCCTTGATTACCTGTAGAAGTAAATAGAGTGAAATTCGTTTCGTTATTCGCAAATATAACAATATCTTTAATTAACTTGTCGGCTAGACCTTTATTCACTTCGGAAAAAGAGCTACCCCGATCAGTTGTTTGAAAAATACCCCTTTTTTCTGTGCCGATCCAAAATGTATTATCTGAAGAAAAATTAGGAGAAAGGGATATGACTGTCACGGCATCACTTTTTTCAAATGTAAAAACCTGATTCCACGTATCACCCTCATCATCAGACAAGTAGAGATTACCTTGACTATCTCCAATCATTACCTGATCTCGATCATCCGGCAAAAAGGCGATAGCCGTAACCTTATTGCTTTTATTGAAAACTTGCTGCCAATTTTCTCCTCTATCATTAGTTTTGTAGAGTCCGTTTGAATTTCCCGCCGCCAATACAACGTCAGCATCATGAGGAGATATAGAAATTAAGTCAATCTCTAACGTATCCAACCCCTTGTTAGTTTTAGTCCAGGACTCTCCGGCATCGTCTGATTTGTAAATCCCATCTCCAAATGATGTTAAGAAGAGAGTTTTATTAGTTTGAGCATAGGTGGATAACGCCGCTAAGTTATTATTATTGTCCAAACCTCTCACGACTCTTTTCCAGCTCTGACCCCCATCGGTTGATTTTAAATAGATGCCTCTGACTATAATATACAAGGTTTCATCTTGGTCATAGGTGGGAGATAATTCTACCTGATAAATATCATCATGTGGAGTATGAGCTAGTGCCGCTTGAACATTACCGAAGCAGAATATTAAACTGACCAAGAGTAAGCCACTAATGATTTTGACAATAACTGAAAACTTATTGGTGTTCTTTTGTTCAGATACTTCCATAGTATAAAAATTTATCATAAACTATAAATAAAGACAACCATGCATTTATCGGCGGATGCAAACGGACAGTACGTCTCGACTTGCTGAGCGCCTGGAGATTACCCACTGATTGCAGCAGGTTGCCACCATGAATTGCTCTGACTATCAAGGATATGACAAAATTGGATTAAATTCTACCTCAAATGTAAAGAATTGCTAACAATAACTTTGACGGATGAGTAGTGTCGGCTACCTGGGTTGCTGGAGGAGAGAATTGGCAAAGGTTTTGGTTTAAGTTGATCCGGATCGCGAGGTGACAATTTGGTCGTAAGATAGATGAGAACCATTCCACAAGCATTGCTGAATCGTGCGATCGCGATATCCCTTGCTTATGAACTCCTGAGGCGATCGCGAAAATAGCGACGATACATCTGACACAAGGGTGTGACGGCGTTTCCCTGAAACTTCACCAGTCCCATACTGCGTAATTTAAACGCAGCGGCGGCTTTAATTTCAACAGGCTGATTCGCCGCCACAACTTGCTGAATCGCTGCCACCAATTCGGCATTTTCTTCTAAATTTAATAAATGGCGACGTAAATGGTCATAGAAGGGTCCTTCTTCTGTTGGTGCAACTTGCAGCAATTTCTCCAATGTCATCTTCCCTCGGGCGATTTGATAAAGTGCGACTCGTACCAGATAGGGATGTCCTCCAGTCATACTCATCAGTTCCTCCACCTGGTTGGGTTGCCAATCTAGAGAATGGCGCTGGACTAAATCCCAGACTTGTACCGGATTCAGTTCCGGGAGTTCAATCGGTATGCCAACATTAAAAGGGGATTGATTAATATTCAGGGGAATATAAACTTCTTTAGAATGAACAAACACTAATCGCAGTCGCTGCCAAATTGCCTGGTTTTTTCCCTGCTCATGCCATGCTCGCAACAGTCCAAAAAAGTCTGTGGCGATGTCTGGATATTGGAAGATTTGATCCACTTCATCTAATCCCAATACTAAAGGACGAGTGGTTTCCGATAACAAATAGCGTTGAAAATAATCGGTACATTTATTCTTACTGCCTAAAATTCCTCGCCAATAGGTGTCTAAGCGATCGTCTAAGCCTAAATTCCAGCTCACGCTGGCACAAAACCATTGTAAAAATTGATCTAAACTGGTGAGAAACTCTGCATCAGCCGATTGGAAATTCAGGCAAACGGTGCGATAGCCTTGCTGACTGGCATAGTTGAGAATCCGTGAGAGTAATGAAC
Source organism: Coleofasciculus sp. E2-BRE-01 (assembly GCF_040221695.1). Lineage (NCBI taxonomy): Bacteria > Bacillati > Cyanobacteriota > Cyanophyceae > Coleofasciculales > Coleofasciculaceae > Coleofasciculus > Coleofasciculus sp. E2-BRE-01. The sequence goes on from NZ_JAVKEA010000045.1 coordinate 53,213, forward strand.
TTTTGCCCATTTGTCGCGGCGCTTTTACCCGAATTAAAGCACCGGGTTTGAGAATAGCATCATAACAGTCTGATTCTACGGGAGGACGCTCGACGTAAAAGCTAGAATTCAAACTTACCTGTCCTTCGGGTTCATCTAGCGTCTGAGGTGAGGAAAGGGGTAATGTGGGGGTTTGGTGATCAGTGATGGGTGATTGAGGATGAGTGGTGGGGACAACCAGGGTTTGCGGATGAGTGATGGGTTCATCGCCTTGGGTATCTTGGCGGAATTGGTCTAGGGCTTGCAGGGCTTCGCTAGCGTCTCGATATCGCTGTCGATAGTCATAGCGCACCATCTTATCTAGAATAGCGGCTAAACCGGGATGAATCGTCATGCGATCGCGCAGTAAGGTGCAAGAAAATTCTCCATACTGATCACGAGGGAGTCTCTGAGAGGTTTGCTTACTGGTGGGACTTAATCCGGTTAAGGCTTGCAACACCACCATTCCCACGGCGTAGATGTCGCTACTAAAATAAGGTTGACCGGCTTGTTGTTCACTGGGCATATAACCGGGGGAACCCACGGCTACGGTGATACTGGTTGCGCCATAAAGGTTAGAGGCGGGCGTACTAACGGCTTTGACCACACCAAAATCAATTAACACAATTTTGCGATCGCGACGGCGGCGAATCAAGTTGGCGGGTTTAATGTCGCGGTGAATCACCTGCTGTTGGTGAACAAAGGCTAAGACCTGTAAGATATCGTTAAGCAGTGCGATCGCTTCTGACTCAGTGATTTTTTGACCCAGAGCAAATTCTTGGTTCAGGGGTTGACCCTCGACAAACTCCTGCACCAAGTAAAACTCCTCATCTTGCTCAAAGTGCGCCAGCAATCGGGGGATTTGGTCGTGGGTTCCCAAGCGATACAGGGTTTGCGCTTCCCGCTCAAATAAGCGTTTTGCCGTTTCCAGGGCTTGCGGCTGGTTTAGCTGAGGTTTGAGTTGCTTAACCACACACAAGGGATTCCCCGGTAAATGACTATCTCTAGCCAGAAACGTTTGACCGAAACCGCCACCGCCTAAGTATTTGATGATTTGATAGTGACCCGCCAGGAATATGTTCATTTTAGTTATTGGTCATTCGTCATTTGTCATTTGTCATTTGTCATCAGCGGCGATGTTTGATAGCACCATTGCTTGAATCGTTAAGGTTTTGCTGCTCATTGGCTCTTTCAGTTGTTGCTAAACTACCGAATTTGTTCTGGTTTTTATTAGCACTCAATGGCATAGAGTGCTAATTTTACGACTTACTTTAACTTACCCTCGACTGTTAAATAAAATTTTCATAAAACTGTTCACAATGATAATCTAGAAGCAATTTATTTGATTAAAATTGGGGATAACGCTTGTAAACGTAGAGACTAAATTCCATGAACTATACATTTGATATCCTTGGCGTTTCGCCTATCCTGGACTTTTTTAATCATCAACAGCGGATCGGTGAAAAGGCAACTCCCCCAGGCGTTGAATATTTGGGAACCTATCAATGTACCTTGGATGCCTTCTTAGAATCGGTTGAAACCGTTCCCACTCAGAAGGGATGGAATATAGATAGAGCGGTGGACACCGTGATTCAATTCTGGATGAATCACCCGGATCGGATTCGCTATTGGAAAGATCGTCTAGAGGATGCTGGGAACGCCAGTGTACTGGTGTCACGAATCGCCGATATGCCATCGCTTAAAGCCCAGTTTAACTCGCTGTTCAAGGAAAAGTAAAAGGCACAAGAGACTGATACCGCGATCGCATCACCTATTCTCTGTCTTACTTTTCACGCCATCTAGAAAAATCGATACCCTAGCCCCCTTCCCTTTTAGATCCCCCTCTTCCCTTTTGATCCCCCTTCCGTCCCCCTTGTAGATCCCCCTCCCGTCCCCCTTCAAAAGGGGGAAGCCAGCGAATGCTTCGCTTTTTTCTATGCGGGGGAGACCAGATGTTGCTTCGCTTTTTTTGCACGGAAGGGGGAGAATTCAAAGCCTCTCTCCTTGTAGGAGAGAGGTTTGGAGAGAGGTTTTCCAGATCCCGTGAAAAGTAAGATTCTCTGTAGGGGGAAACCTCAAGCCATTCGATTTTCTGGTTCCCTCTCCTTGACGAAGGGAGGGTTAGGGAGAGGTCAGATCAAGGTAAAGGGATACACAAGGCAAAACCTCTCCCCTAAATAGCCTATGCATTTACATCCCGATCAGTTGATTCAGAAGAATCCAGATTGAACTTTAAACTATTTTCCAGATATTCAATCCGTTTTTGCTGATTCGCCAGTTGCTGAGTTTGCTCATTTAATTCTTTCTCTAAGTCTTTGTTGTGTCGCTTCTGATGAGCAAGTTTCCAATTTTGCCGCATCAGGGATGGTACTGATACCAATAATCCCACCACAACGCCAACCCCTAGCGTTAAGACGAGAACTAACGCCAAAGATATCTCGACTCGCCAAATCACTAAAGTAACGGCGATAGGCACAGCATTTTGCAATGCAAAAATAATTGCTAAGATGGCGATAACAACCGCTAAAATTAAAAATAATCGCATCCGTTGTCAGCTAAAATTTAAATACACAACACAAAGCACTTGATCGAACAGCAAGTCACATTGTCTCAAGAATAGCCCAAGCGAGGTGTCTGATGTCCGCAAAAGCCGAAGTTCTCAAGCAAAGCGAACTCCTAAACCGATTAGTCTTAAATCGTCATACCGCTGAAGAAGTCGGTCGAGTGACACAGCTATGGCTTGATTTGCAAGCCCACCGCGTAGTTGGGTTAACCTGCAAATCCGGCTTTCTCGGCGGCAAAAAACACCACTTTACCTGGGAACAAGTCAATACTATTGGCAGCGATAGCATTCTTGTCAACAGCCTTAAGGAAGAAACCGCCTTGGAAACCACTGAACCCCTCGAGTCTCGCATTGGTGTAGAAGTCTGGACAGATGCTGGAAACAAAGTCGGCAAACTGGTTGATTATATAATTGAACCCGAAACCGGAGCCGTCGTGAATTACTTATATTCCTCAAGTGGTTGGCAAGGAATCATTGACGGGATTTATACTCTTGCACCCGCTGCCGTTTCTAGTGTGGGGAAAAAGCGAATTATTGTGCTAGAGGCGGCAGTAAAAAACAGTGAGAAATATACCGAAGGCGTCCATGAACGCATGAGTCAAGCCGCAGAATTTATTCGCAGTGACTACAAGAAAACCCTTCAGCATGTAGAATCATTAAAACAAGGTGTTCCCCAGGTTACAGATAATCTCACCGACCAAGCAAAAGCCGCTGGTGATAAACTCAAAGAACGATTCTCTGAAGGGAAAGATTCGAGTCAAAAAAAGGATGAAGAATGAAATAATTTTGACCCTTCACGACCTTCGAGGGAACCTGGCGCGTGAGTTTTTTAATTTGTAGGGGCGGGTTTCACTATAATCCTTTGTGTTTGAGCTTGATGTAACTAAACCCGCCCTTTCCAAGTCGAATAATTATTTGACCAATGACCAATGACCAATGACCCTTACTGGGGCATAATTTTACCCGTTGAATCAATCTGTAAAGGAGTATTAGGAAAATCACTCTGAGTAAGCTGGCGCATCAGCCGAATCGTGCGCCCTTGGGAATCCGGATAAGGAATCCCCTGATGATTTAACATAATTGGAATGATTTGACCCGAAACCAAATCACCCTGGTTATCCAACTCTACCTCCAATACCAAAGAATACGCCAATTGAGCTTGAGTCGAGAGAGTCCGATACCCCATAAAATTGCCCAAAGAATAGGCAATTAACTTTCCCTTATACAGTTCTAAGGCTCTCGGAACATGAGGCCCATGTCCGAGAATTAAATCAGCGCCGTGGTCAATCATTGTCTGGGAAAACTTAACCAAATTGCCGCGATTTTCGCCAAAAAAATACTCCGTTTGATTGCGAACATGCATCGCCCCAGTGCCTTCCGCCCCTGCATGAACGGAAATAATCACGATATGGGCATTTTGACTGGCTTCTTCCACTAACGCTATAGCGGCAGGCAAATCATTCAACGAATTGTGATAATTAAAATAACTAAAACCAATCCAGGCAATCCATAGATCATTGATGTTAGCATATAAAATTTGATTCTTTTCGCCTAATGCTTTAACTCCAGCCTGTTCCAAATTATTAATAGTATCTGCAAATCCTTGACGTGAGAAATCATAAGAATGGTTGTTGGCAACGCTCATAATATCAAAGCCCACCTCTTTTAACAAAGAGGCATAATCAGGCGGCGTGCGAAAGGCAATAATTAATCCCCCTATCGACTTAGCAGAATAGGGATAATTCGTTAAAGTACTCTCATAATTACCAAATAATAAATCAGCACCTTGCAGGCTGGGTTGAACGGCTTGAAAAAGAACCGCTTTATTGGGATGCAGTTTATTCTGAGGATAATTCGTACCCGGAATAATATCACCCACGGCTTTAATCTGAACCGTCACATTCGGCGGCGGGGATTCTGTGGGGATATCCGATTGAGGTTGAATGATCGGTTCCGGTGGGGGTTCAGGATAGCTTTGGACAACACCATAACCCATACCGCACAAAAAGCTGACTGTACCCACCGACAGTAATAAGGCTCCACTGCGACGTAATGATATGATAAAGTTCGTCATTCGTCATTTGTCATTCGTCATTCGTCATTCGTCATTTATCGGTCTTGCCGTCAAATGTAACTCTGGGTCTTGGGCTACCCAACCCGCAGGCGCATTGAAGCGAACTTCAAAATGCAAATGAGGTTGGTCAATGTCCGGACTTCCTGTAGTACCCACCGCCCCTAAGGGTGTTCCCGGTTTGATCCGTTGACCCGTTCTCACCGAAAGACGACTTAAATGAGCATACCGGGTTTGGCGTCCACCTTGGTGATTAATCACGACTAAATTACCATAGGTTCCCTGTTGACCCGCAAAGGCAACTGTACCAGAATCCACCGCTAACACCGTGGTTCCAGGGTCTGCCAATAGATCAATACCACTGTGAAACTGAGTTTGTCCATCGCCATTTTGATGCCAACCGTAATTAAACCCCATGGGCGCTAATGCGGGCAAGGGATAACCAGGAAATCCAGTATAGTTTTCCACAGGCTTGCGATTTGCCAGTACCCAATTCACCCCTGAGACAAAAACAACTCCTGACGGTTGTAGCGCACAGCCATTGACCTCAAATAAAATATCAGCACGGATACCATACGCCTCCGCTAAGTCTTGCCAGCTAGCCCCCGCCGGAACTTGCACCCGAATTCCATTAAAGGGAGGAATCAGAATCTCTCGACCCACGGGCATGGATTTCCCTGACAAGCTAGGATTGAGTTCTGCTAAGGTTTCTGGGATCAGACTGTATCGTTCAGCAATACTATCTAATGTTTCACCCGGCGCGACTTTGTGTTTCTGCAAGCGCGAAAGGGCAGGTGCTGGACAGCTATTTTCAGACGGTGAGGATGATTGTGCCGTTGCTGGATGGGAGATTGGGGCAACCAGGCAAATCACGGTGGAAAGGATAGGCAGCCAGCGATAGAACGTCATAGTTGAGAAGTATGAATGACTAATGGTATAGTGTTTCGTTTTTTATTATTATGGCTTGCAGCAGCATAACGTATGGGGCAGGCGATCGCACTCGAACTCCAGCTTGATCGAGACGACAGAGACTCTCTCTGATCACCTAAACAACCGAGTTACGAACACCAAGCAAATTTTTATCGCGGTTGCTTGCATTATAGCTGCCCTAACCAGTCTCAAACTAAGTCTGGCTGTCCTGAATGCGATTAATACGATTCCCTTCTTAGGCTTATTCCTAGAGATAATTGGCATTGCTTATGTAAGTTGGTTTATTTGCCGCTATTTGCTCAGTGCTGCCAACCGTCAAGACTTAGCTTTACAAGTGAAGTCTTTCAAGGAACAAATTTTTGGCACGACTCCCTAAATAAATCTTTAGTCAACTTTTAAACTCATTCCACATCAAAGATTCAGTGGGATGAGTTTACTATTATCGGAATTACCTGGATATACATTCAGGGCGCTGGACTAAGATTAAATCCTAACTATTCCCTATTCCCTATTCCCTTGTCCTCACGCTTAAGTTGAATTGTGTCCGACTACCTATGATATCGTTAAAAAAAATAACATATCAGCGATAATAAATGACAAATAGAGACATTCTTGAAATCCTCAAACAGGACTATCAACATTTTCCCGTTGACCAAACCTACAGCATCTACGCCAACAATGTCTTTTTCAAAGACCCCCTCAACGAGTTCCGGGGACTTGATCGCTACAAACAAATGCTGGGATTTATCCAAACCTGGTTCATCAATCCCCAACTTGACCTGCACGACATTTCCCAATCCGGCGATACCATCAAAACGCGCTGGACTTTAAGCTGGACAACACCCCTCCCCTGGAAACCGCGAATTTCTATACCGGGTTGGAGCGAATTACGTCTAAATGCAGATGGACTAATTTCTTCCCATATCGATTATTGGGATATCCCCCGTTTGGATGTTCTCAAGCAACTGTTTCGGTGAAAACCCGATACAGTAAATAAATGTAAAGGTTTCTCAGGTGAGCGAAATTATCTATGCGAGTAATTTTGATGACAGGCAAAGGCGGAGTCGGTAAAACCTCCGTCGCCGCAGCCACAGGTTTGCGTTGTGCCGAATTGGGTTATAAAACCTTAGTGCTGAGTACAGATCCCGCTCATTCCCTCGCTGATAGTTTCGACCTGGAACTCAGTCACGAACCCCGACTCGTTCATCCTAACCTTTGGGGGGCGGAACTGGATGCGCTGATGGAATTGGAAGGAAACTGGGGTGCAGTCAAGCGCTATATTACCCAGGTGCTTCAAGCACGGGGACTCGAAGGGGTGCAGGCGGAAGAATTAGCGATTCTTCCGGGAATGGATGAAATTTTCGGTCTGGTGCGGATGAAGCGTCACTATGACGAAGGGGAGTACGAGGTGCTAATTATCGATTCAGCACCCACAGGAACCGCACTGCGACTCCTCAGCTTACCGGAAGTTGGGGGTTGGTATATGCGCCGCTTTTATAAACCCCTGCAAAAAATGTCCGTGGCGTTGAGACCCCTGGTTGAACCCCTGTTCAAACCCATCGCGGGATTTTCGTTACCCGATAATGAGGTAATGGACGCTCCTTATGAATTCTACGAGCAAATTGAACAGCTCGAAAAAGTTCTTACCGATAACACCAAAACCTCAGTCCGGTTAATCACCAATCCCGAAAAAATGGTGATTAAAGAATCCCTCCGCGCCCACGCCTACCTCAGCTTGTACAATGTTTCTACAGATTTAGTCGTCGCCAATCGGATTATCCCCGACGAAGTGACTGACCCGTTCTTCCAACATTGGAAAGAACATCAGCAAGAATATCGCCAGGAAATCCACCAAAACTTTAGTCCGCTTCCGGTTAAAGAAGTTCCCCTCTTTGCGGAAGAGATGTGCGGACTTGAGGCGCTAGAACGACTCAAGCAAACCTTGTATGCAGACGAAGACCCAACTCAGGTTTACTACCAGGAAAACACTATTCGGGTTGTCCAAAACCAAAACGAATATAGCTTAGAACTGTATCTACCGGGTATACCAAAAGACCATATCCAATTGAATAAAACTGGGGATGAGCTAAATGTACGGATTGGCAATCACCGCCGCAATCTTGTCCTCCCGCAAGCCTTAGCTGCACTGAAACCCGCTGGTGCCAAAATTGAGGACGATTATCTCAAGATTCGCTTTGCAGAAACGGCGAAGGTTTAGAGATGCAAGGGGGCAGAGCTACCTGTAGGGGCACGATAATATCCATTGGTGTCAACTTAACCAGAAGAAGCCCAGATTTCGTGTGAGCGAGCGGCATTATCTCGATGCCGCTTGCGCTCAGTTTTGACTAAACCTAAGAGCTTGTAATGATCAACCAAATAACTCACGACATCGGTACTCGAG